>CAIMOR010000173.1 GCA_903843125.1 uncultured Rhodospirillales bacterium | reverse complement strand
GGCTGGCGGCATCTTGCGCAATGGCGTTCATCGGTCGGGGCTCCTCGGCCGAGAGGTAGCGCGCCGGCAGCGCTTTCGCCACCCGCGAGCGCAGCCCATCATTGCGAGCGGAACGGCCGGGGTGCGGAGCCATGCGGGGCGGGATCATCCAGGCCGCGGTGCCGTTCATGGCGGCGTCCTCCGCCTTGACGCAGACCATGGCGGTGCAACGCCTTGGGAAAGGCTGGCTGCGGGTGGCACTGCGCCGGGTGGCATCGGCGGACCTTGCCCCTGTTCGACGACCCCCGGCGCGAGCGCCTACGGGCTGGCGGACGCCGTTCTTCGCCTTGCAACCCCTGGTCGGCGCCGGGCAGGCTGATCCAGGCCATCCAAGGAGAGACCCGATGCTGCGTTTCGTTGCTTGCGCGCTGCTGCTCGCCGCTACCCCAGCCCTGGCCGATGGCTGCGGTCGTCCTGCCGACCTGCGGTTCGCCCCAGGCACCTCCAGCGCAACTGTCAGCGGCGGCGCTGTGCGGGGCGAATTCGCCTGCTACGCGTTCTCCGCCCGCGCCGAACAGCAGCTGGAGGTGCGGGTCAGCGCCGAAGAGAACAACGCGGTGTTCCAGGCCTACCTGCCGGGCTGGACGATCTCCTCGGATGGTGGCCCGAATGGCGCGACCTTGCCCGGCGCCGGCGAAGGCCAGGACGCGACCAGCGTTTCCGCCAAGCTGCCGGCGAATGGTCGCTATCTGCTGGTGGTGGGCGGCACGCGGGGGAACATGAGCTTCACGCTGCGGGTGGTGATAAGGTAGCTACAGCACCACCAGGTCGTCGCGGTGCACCACCTCGTCCCGCCCGCGCCAGCCCAAGATGGCCTCGATCTCCGCTGATTTCCGCCCGGCGATCAGGCGAACCGCCTCGGCGTCGTAGGCGCACAACCCGCGGGCCAACTCGTGGCCGTCCAGGTCCTTCACACTCACCGGGTCGCCGCGGGTAAACTGGCCCTCCACCCGCCGCACCCCGGCCGGCAGCAGGGAGGAACCGCGGGCCAGCGCCCGGGCGGCGCCCTCATCCACCACCAGGCAGCCCAGCGGCTGCAGGCTGCCGGCGATCCAGCGCTTGCGAGAGGTGCGCCCTTCCGGCGAGGGCAGGAACCAGGTGCAGCGCGCGCCCTGTTCCAGCGCCTGCAGGGGCCGGTCCTGCTTGCCCAACGCAATGGCCATGGCGCAGCCCGCCCCGGTTGCGATCTTCGCTGCGATCAGCTTGGTGCGCATGCCACCCGAAGAATAGCCCGGCGGCGGCTCGCCCCCCATGGCCATGATCTCGTCGGAAAGCCGCTCCACCACCGGCAGGTGCGCCGCGTCCGGGCTGGTGCGCGGGTCGGCGGTGTACAGGCCGTCGATGTCGGAGAGCAGCACCAGCGCGTCGGCCTGGATCATCTCGGCCACGCGGGCGGCCAGCCGGTCATTGTCGCCGAACCGGATTTCGGCGGTGGCCACGGTATCGTTCTCGTTGATGACCGGGATGCAGCCGAGGCCGAGCAGCGTGCCCAGCGTCTCCCGCGCATTCAGGTAGCGGCGGCGGTCCTCGCTGTCCTCCAGCGTCAGCAGCAGCTGCGCAGCCGTCAGCCCCTGCGCCGAAAGCGCAGCGTCCCAGGCGCCGGCGAGCCGGATCTGGCCGACCGCGGCGGCTGCCTGCTTCTCCTCCAGCCGCAGCTTCTTGCGGGTCAGGCCCAGGCTGCGCCTGGCCAGTGCGATGGCGCCGCTGGAGACCAGCACCACCTCGGCGCCGCGGGCGCGCATGGCCGCGACATCGGCCGCTACGCCGCCCAGCCAGGCGTCGCGCGGTGCGGCGGTGCGCTCGTCAACCACCAGGGCGGAGCCGATCTTGACCACCACGCGCTTCGCCTGGGCCAGGTTGGGAAGCGCGGGGTTGTGCTGCTGCCGGGACTGCATGGGCCGGGCGCATACCATGGCCCCGAGCCATGCGACACCCCGGGGGCGGCAACCAGGGGCAACAGCCCGGGGGGCGCCACCCCCTGACCAAGCTGTCCTCGGGCTACAGGTACCAATGGCCCGTGGCGGCGTAGTTCGCCTCCGCCTGCGCCGCCACGGCATTCCAGTCGGTGGTCGGCGTCGTCACCGGCGGCGGCGCGGTGCCGGCGGCAAGCTGGGCGTTGTGGGCGGCGTCCCAGCTCAGCAGGGCGGTGTAGTCCGCGCCCCACCACTGCCCGGTAGCGGCGTGGTAGTCGTTCATCGCGCTGCCGACGGCGTTCCAGTCGGTCGCTGCGACGCTGGCCGGTGGCGCCACGGTGGCGGTGCCGTAGGCGAAGCTGGTGGCGCCCGTGGACATCAGCGCGGCGCTGCCGGGGCTCATCGCCGTGCCGTCGTAGCTGATGCTGTCAACATACAGGTTGCGGTCGGTCGCGGCGGTGCCGCCGTAGCTGTCATTCAGGAAGTTGACGGCCACGACATGGCCGCCGCCGCTGCCCCAGCTGCCGTTCAGCGTCAGCACATCCTCCTGCCCGCTGCCATGCAGCGCACCGGCCGTGAAGGTACCACCCACCTGCGTGCCGTCGACGCTGACGGTGTACTGCGCGTTGCCGTCGTAGGCGTCCTGGCTCAGGTGCAGCACCACGCTGTCCGGCCCGGTGCCGAAGCTCTGGGTGAGCGCGGCCGAAGTCCCCGTGCCCGTGCCCGTGCCGGTGCCAGTGCCTGTGCCAGAGCCTGGACCCGCGCCCGCGGCCGGGTCCACCGGCGGTGGCAGGCCGGTGCTGGGCGTGGTGCCGATGGGCGCCACCGTGATCGGCGTCGCCCGTTCCGTGCTGCTTGGCGCCGCGATGGTCTGGTCGCTGAAGGCCAGGTGCTCAACCCCGTACAGGAGTGACGTGCCGAGCACGCCCTGCGTATCCACCACCCGCGTCGCGCCATCGGGGGCGACGTCGATGCTGAAGCGGCTCATCGGGTTGTTCCACGCCACCGTATCGTCGCCGGCGCCGGCATCGATGATGGCCTGGCCGGCATCGATGGTGATGGTGTCGTTGCCCGCGCCGGTGCTGACCTGGGCGATGGAAGCGTGGCCGTCGTAGTCCTTGTTCCAGTCGCTGCCCCAGGCGAACGGCTCATCGTAGGTCGAGAACGCCGCCGCGGTCAGGTGGATGTTGTCGTTGCCGGCGCCGGAGACGATGGTCATGACGTTGTTGGTGCCGGCGTTCACGCTGGAATGCTCAACCCACGTGACGCTGTTGTTGCCGTCGCCCAGCACGATGTTGCCGTGCTGCGCGCCCTCGGCCACCACGTTCAGGCCGATGCTGGCGGCGGCGCGGAAGTCCAGCTCCACGTCGACGAAGTTGCCGAACAGCAGGTTGTGGCCGTTGCTGGCATCCCAGGTGGCCGGTGCGTCCGTCACCAGCGTGACCTGGTCGTTCCAGGCGGCGGCGTTCCAGGTGGCGGCGTAGTTGGTGGTGCCGTCGATGCTGCGCTGGCCGGTCAGGGCGTATTCGCGGTTGCCGTTGGCGTCGGTCAGCAGGCCGGCGGTCCACTGGCCGGTATAGGTGTCCGACGTCAGGTGCAGGTCGGCGGTGCTGGTGCCGTACAGCGCGGCGGGCAGGTTGCCGGCGTATTGGTCCGCCAGGGTCCATTCGCGCACCCAGTCGATATGCAACGCCGAGACCGCTGGGGTCTGCGCATTCGGCTGGCCACCGAACCAGCTGTCGCCGCCATTGGCAACGTAGCCGAGGAAGCCCAGCGACATCGGCTCATCCGGCACGCGCTGGTTGGTTTCCAGGATCTTGGTGCCGTCGAGGTAGATGTCGATCAGGCCGGGTTTGAAATCGACCGTATAGGTGTGCCACTGCGTCGCGTCGTAGTCGAAGGGCACCGTGATGGCATCGTTCGGGCCATGGATGGTGGTGTTGTTGAGCGTGGTCTTGTCGGCGGTGCGTGGCTCGACGATGTCGATCTCGTACCGGCTGTCGCCGCTCTCCGGCCAAAGCAGGATAGCGGCGGTGACGCCCTGGCCGGCATCGAAGCGCGCATTGATCGACCAACGGCCGTACATCTGGCCGTTCCAGCCCTGCTGGAAGGCGCCACTGGTCCAGCCATTGCCGTCGGCAATGTTGGCGACATCCATCTCGCCGTTGTAGCCGAAGATGTTGCTGGGGGAGTAGGTGAAGGCGCCATTGGCCCCGTAGCCGTATTGAACGATCGGCCAGGCGGCGCGGTCGAGGTAGGCGCCATCGAAGCCGTCGAAAAAGGTCTGCACCCAGCCGTTGGTGCTCAGGCCGGTGGTATCGATATTGGTGTAGGTACCCACAGTCGCGCGCCCTCCACGCCGCGGCCCCAATGCGACGGCGTGAGGTGTCAGCGGTAGCGGAACGGCGGGGTTGCTTGCGCTCCCGGCTCACGCCGATGACGACGGCGTGAAGCCGCCACGGTCCGCGAGCCATGTGGCCCGGTGCCGATCCGGATCGATTTCCCTGGCGCGGGACCGGATGCGAACCGATCCCGCGCTGTTGTTCAGGCAAAGACGATATCGGTGGCCGCGAGTTTCCATACTCCTTCGAGAAAAACGCTGTCGCCGGCCGCGTCATAGGTCACGTTCATGCCGCCATCGCCGTAGTAGGTGGTGAACTTGGCGGTGGTGGTGGCGGCCGAGCCGCCCTGCAGCACCAGGTGGTCGGTGCCGCTGTTGAAGTTGTTGATCCAGCCATGGCCGTCGCCGGCGCCCCAGACATAGGTCTCGACGCCATGGCCATTGCCGGTCATGCCATCGTTGCCGCCGGTGCCGGCGATGAAGACGTCGTTGCCGCTGGCGCTGCCGGACAACTGGGTGTGGCTCGCGTCGCCCTGGACCAGGACGCCGCCATTGGACGGGGCCGGCACGCCCGCGGTCGTGGTGGTGGTCGTGGTGGGGGAGCCTGTCCCGCTGCCGCTGCTGGCGGCGATGGCGAAGTTGACCGGGCCGGAGGACATCAACGCCCCGGCCGCGCCGCTGATGGTCGCGGCGTGGCCGTCATAGCTGATGCCGTCCACGTAGAGGTTGCGGTCGGTGGTGGTGGTGCCGCCCCAGGCGTCGTTCAGGAAGTTCACCGTCACGGTATGGGCGCCGCTGCCCCAGTTGCCGGAGAGGGTCAGCGTGTCGTCGCCGCTGCCATGCAAGGCGGAGGCGGTGAAGGTGCCGCCGACCTGGGTGCCGTCCACCTTCACGGTGTACTGGGCGTCGCCGTTGTAGGCGTCCTCGCTGAGCTTGATCACCAGGCTGTCGCTGCCGCTGCCCGCCGCGAGGCTGGCCGAGGTGTGCGCCGCCGATGGTGCCACCGTGGCGCTGGCGGCCACGTTGAAATCCACCGGGCCGGCGCCCATCAGGTTGCCGTTGGCGGTACTGGCCGCATGGCCGTTGTAGCTGATGCCGTCCACGTAGAGGTTGCGGTCGGTGGTGGTGGTGCCGCCCCAGGCGTCGTTCAGGAAGTTCACCGTGACGGTATGCGCCGCAGTGCCCCAGTTGCCCGAGAGGGTCAGCGTATCATCGCCGCTGCCATGCAGGGCGGAAGCGGTGAAGGTGCCGCCCACCTGCACGCCGTCGACCTTGACGGTGTACTGGGCGTCGCCGTTGTAGGCGTCCTCGCTGAGTTTGAGCACCAGGCTGTCGCTGCCACTGCCGGCCGCGAGCGTTGCGGGCGGATGCGTCGCAACGGGCGTCGGCGCAGTCGCCGGCGCGGGGCTGCTGCCGGTCAGCTTGGCGTAGTTCATGTCGTACAGGTGCAGCGACACCTTGCTGCTGACGCCATCCCAGCCGGCGTTGGTCACCTCGGCGCCGAAGGTCTCGTTGATGCCGCCATGTGCATAATCCTTCGGCACGTTCGACGTAGTGGTGAAGGCCATCACGCCATCGACGTAGAAGGTCAGGCTGCCGGCTTCCCAGTCCATCGCGTAGGTATGGGGTACCGAGATATCCAGGCTCTCCTGGTGGATGTCCTGCTGGTTGGAGTTGCCGGCGCCGGCCCAATGGATGGTTGTCTGCACATGCGCGCTCTTGTCCCAGCTCTCGACCAGGTCGATCTCGGCGCCTGGCCAGTTGTTGTCGGCTGGCCACATGACGATGCAGATGCCGACGCCCTGGCCGGCATCGGCCGAGGCGGTGACCGAATAGAGGCCGTAGCCCTGGCCGGCGCTGGGCCCGGTGGGCGCCTGCATGAAGCCCATGGGGGCCCAGCCCTCGGCGGCCGAAGAACTGATGGTCAGCGCGCCATTGGCGAGTTTCAGGTCGGCGACATTGCCCCAGAAGTCGTTCCAATGCGTCCAGTCGAAGCTTTTGTCGGTGGCGAAGTTGTCATCCCAGACGGTGGTGTAGTTCGCCAGGTTGAGGGTCGAGCTCGTTGCCATCGGGCCTAATCTCCACGTTTGCGCGAGCCACGAGAATGTGATCTCGCTCGGCGAGGAGACGGTACATCGTATGCAACTAGCCAGATCAATCGCTGAATTGTGAGCAATATTCCAACTTGTAACCGCGCGTGATCGCTCAGGCCAGGACCGGCCTTGGCTTCAACGGGTTCGGTCCTGAAGCGGATTGGTGGCGGGGAGCTAGCCCCGCGGGTCGATCGGCGTCGGCATCGGCGCCCGCGCCTCCACCACCTCGGCGGCGGCGAGGCCGAGGTCCTCGCGCCAGCGCGGCGCGATGATCTGCACGCCCATCGGCAGCCCTTCGGCGGTCAGGCCGGTCGGCACGCTGACGCTGGGAAGGCCCAGCAAGGGCGTGGCCAGCAACGGCTGCTGCGCGGCGTAGACCCGGTCGAAGCCCTGCTGCCCGTCCAGGTCCAGGCCTTGCGGAAACGGCGGTTCGGCCGAAACCGGGCACAGCAGCAACGGATATTGCGCCATGAAGGTAGCCCAGGCGCGCTGATGGGTGGTGCGCCGCGCCATCAGTTGCAGGTGCCCGCGCAGATCCGCCGGGGGGGTATGCTTGACCATGTAGCCGAAGGTGGCCCGGGCGCCCTCGTCGGCCAGCCGCTCGAAGCTCTCGGCCATGAACAGCTGGGCCTCGCCGTGGCTGAAGGCGTCCCAGTCCCGCGCCACGGCGGCAAAGTCGGGTGGGGCCGCTTCCTCCGGCCGGTAACCTGCCTGTTCCAGCCAGGCGGCGGCCTGGATCACCGCCGCGCGCACGGCCGGATGCACGCCGGTGCCCATCGGGTCGGGGCAGAATGCCACCTTGAGCGGCCCCGGCAGCGCCGGCCCGTCCAGCGGCACCGGCATCTGCCAGGGGTCGCGCGCATCGGGTTGCGCCATCGCCGCCAGGGCCAGCCGCAGGTCCCTCACCCGCCGCGCCAGCGGACCCTGGGTGGACATCAACTGGCCGGAAAGCGGGCGTTCGGCGGCCAGCGAGGGATTGTAGGCCGGCACCCGACCGAAGCTCGGGCGAAGGCCGGCGACGCCGCAGGCATAGGCCGGATAGCGGATCGAGCCGCCGAGGTCGTTGCCATGCGCGATCGGCCCGATGCCCGCCGCCAGCGCCGCCGCGGCGCCGCCGGAGGAACCCCCCGGTGTATGGCCGGCGCTGAACGGGTTGAGCGTGCGGCCGTGCAGCGCATTCTCGGTGAACCAGCGCATGGACAGCGCCGGCGTGTTGGTGCGGCCGAGGAAGACCGCGCCGGCGCGGCGCAGGTTCGCAACCACCGGGCTGTCGGCCGGCGCCAGGTTGTTCGCCAGCGGCACGCAGCCATTGGTGTTCGGCAGGCCAGCGAAATCGACGTTGATCTTCGTCGTCACCGGCACGCCGTGCAGCGGGCCGAGCGCGTCGCCGCGGCGCACCGCGGCGTCGGCGGCATCGGCCTCGGCCAGGGCGGTCTCGGCCGTTACCTGGACCACGGCGTTCAACCGCGGGTTCACCGCCTCAAGCCGTTGCAGGCAGGCCTCGGTCGCCTGTCGCGCGCCGATGGCGCCGGTGCGGATACCCTGCGCGAGGTCGACGGCGTCCCACGTCCACAGCTCCGTCGGCAAGTTCCGCATCGCGCCCTCCTCCCGGGTTGGGCGGGAAGGCTGGCAGTGGTCCGCGGCGGCGGCAAGCCAGCCGCAGGGAAGAGCGCCGGAAACCTTCACGTTGGCGTGGGAGAATGTGGCCTGTTTGATGCCAAGTTTGGCGCAGTCTTAGGCCGGACGCCCGGGAAGGACGCAGATAGACCGATAAGAAGATAGGAAAAACAGTGTATTACAAGGCAGCTAGAAACGCGACGACAAATTTCTACTGCAAGTATGCAATCTACGATTGATCATGAGGGCGCGATCCGGCATAGGGGTGCCGAAGCCTGAGGTTCACAAGTCAGTGATCAGGCCGCGGTTCACCCCAACGCTGAGAGGCTGCCTTGAACCTCAACATCATGCTCCGCGGGCAATCCAACTCCGTGCTGTTCGACGCATTCGGTGGCCTCGCCTCGCTGCAGAACCAGGTCGAAAACCTGCTCGGCTTCGACGGGAAGACCAGCACCGTCACCCTCATCGCCGACTTCGGCAACGCGTCCGGCGTCAACACCATGAACTCCGGCACCGCCTTCCTGTCGGACTGGCTGACGCCGAAGAATGGCGACTGGACCCAGGGCTGGCAGGTCAACACCCTGGAACAGGGCCTGCTGAACGACATCGCCAGCCAATCCGCGGCGGTGAAGGCTTCCCCGACCGCGGTCGTGTGGCTGCACAACGAATACGACAGCCAGCAGGTCGGCCTGACCGCCGATGAATGGCAGAGCGCGGTGCAGTACGATGCCGGCCTGGTTCGCGCCGCGCTGGGCCAGACCGCGGCGACCACGCCGTATTTCTTCGTCAACGCCATCCCCTATTCGGCAGCCAACTGGGACAGCAACCAGCAGATCAAGATCGGCATGCAGAACCTGGCGAACGACCCCACCTTCAACGGGGTGGTCGCCGCACAATTCCAGGACGCCAACATGGACGCCTGGGGTTCCGCCATGGGCGGCCCGCACATGGGCGTGGAGGACACGCCTGAGCTGGCCTATCGCCTGGCGCAGAGCATCGCCGAGGACTTCGCGCAATACGCCGTCCCCGGCTCTCCGGTGGCGCTGGCCAATGGCCAGCTGGACAGCAACGGCCCCGAGGTCATCAAGGCCGAGGCGGTGGCCGGCCACGCCAACCAGGTGCTGCTGACGGTCGGCTTCGATCACGCGACGGCGCTGCAGGCGCTGGACAGCATCGCCGCCACCGGCGCCGACTGGTTCATCAACAGCACGGTCTCGGCCGGCAATGGCGGCCAGTGGGCTACCGGCGCCGAACTGGTCGACGGCAGCCACCTGAAGCTGACCTTCGGCAGCGACGTGCCGGTCAACGGCCTGGTGTTCTACGGCTATGGCTACGGCAAGGTCTGGTCGCCGGTCGATGGCACCGGCATCGGGCATGGCATCTACGACGACCACGGCATGCCGCTGTGGACCGTGGCCACCGGCGTGCAGCTCGGCGCGCCGGCGCTGGACATTCCCGCGTTGGACAGCACCACGCCGCCGGCAGCCGGCGCCAGCACGGGCTCCGGCGCGCATGCCCTGGTGCTGCACATGTCGGAGGACGCCTGGCAGGGCGATGCGCAGTTCACGGTCAGCATCGATGGCGTGCGGCAGGGCGGTACCTTCACCAGCCATGCCGGCCACGCCGCCGGCAACCCGGAGGCCTTCACCTTCAATGGTGACTGGAGCGCCGGCACCCACGCGCTGGAGGTGACCTTCCTCAACGACGCCTATGGCGGCACGCCGGCGACCGACCGCAACCTCTATGTGGACGGCGTTACCTATGACGGCACTCCGGTGCCGAATGGCACGGCGGCGCTGCTGTCGCAGGGGCCGCACGACATCTCGGTGCCCGGCAGCGGCGCGCCGCAGGCTATTACCCTGGGCAGCGGCACGGATACGCTGGTGCTGAAGATCAGCCAGGACGCCTGGCTGGCCGACGCGCAATACACTGTCGCGGTCGATGGCCACCAGCTGGGCGGCACGCTGACCGCCAGCGCGCTGCATCTGGCCGGCCAGGATGATACGCTGACCCTGAACGGCAGCTGGGGCGCCGGGTCGCACGACGTGGCGGTGACCTTCCTGAACGACGCCTATGCCGGCTCCGCCGCCACCGACCGCAACCTGCATGTCGACGGCATCATGTGGAACGGCACGGCCGTGCAGGGGGGCAGTGCCGACCTGCTCTCCGCCGGGCCGCACGAATTCGCCTTTGGCCTGGCCGCGGCGCCGGCCGCCGCACCGGCCGCTGCGGTGGCCACCGCACCGGTGGACTGGAATGCTGCGGCCGCCCAGGCCGAGGCGAACTACGCCGCGACCGGGCATTGGTACCTCTAGCCCAGCCCCAACCAGTCAATGGATTGCGAGGGCGCGCTCAACTGAAAGTCGAACAAATAGACTAAAGTATACATTGCGGAATAGATTGAAGACAATTAATTGTTTGAAACCACAGGTTGATCACGAGAAAGTTCCTCGCGCAGGAGGCGAACCACCCCCGCGTTCGCCCCTCCGCGCGAGGAACCATCGGCCATGGCCACCTTCGGAACGCTCGATCCCGCCAGCTACTCCCTCGTCTGGCGCGACAATTTCGCCGACAGCAGCGGCCTGGACCGCGGCATCTTCCCGATCACCTGGGGCAACCCGGGCGATATCGTCGCCGGCAATGGCGTGCTGACCATCACCTCCCGCGCATCGGAAGGCTGGGCCAATGCCGGCTTCATCCAAAGCCCCTCCGGCGCCGGCGGCGGCGAGGGCTATGGCCTGTACAGCGTGACCGCCGCGCTGAACGGCGGCGAGGGGATCGGCGCCTGCTTCGGACTGTGGCCTGCCGACAATGTCTGGCCCGGCGCCGAGCTGGACATGCTCGAAAGCCCCGACGCCACCCGCAGCTCGGGCTATTCCGCCATTCATTCCAGGGCGGCGAACGGCGGCAATGCTTACGACAGCTACGTGCTGACCACCGACCTGACCAAGGTCCACACCTATTCGCTGGACTGGGAGCCCGGCCGCCTGACCTACTACATCGACGGCCAGATGGCCTACACCACCACCAGCCACGTGCCGCTGGACTACGCCCATGGTGGCGTCAACGAGACCTTCGCCGCGCAGGTCACCAATGCCGGCAGCGCGCCGGTCAGTCAAAGCGTCAGCCTGAAGATCTACGACATCAGCTACAGCCAGCTGAACCCGGGCGTGGCCGTGCCCGCGCCGCCGGTAGCGCCCGTTCCGGGCTGGGTCGAGTTCGGCTCGGGCCCCGATACCCTGATCCTGTGGACCACCGAGAACGCCTATAACGGCGACGCGCAGTATACCATCAAGGTGGATGGCGTGCAGGTCGGCGGCATCCAGACCGCCATCGCCTGGGACGGCGCCGGCAAGGGCGCCGACATGGTGACGGTGCATGGCAGCTGGGGCGGCGGCGGCCACGTGGTCACGCTGACCTTCCTCAACGACGCCTATGGCGGCACCCCCGCGCAGGACCGCAACCTGTACATCGACGGCGTGCAGTATGACGGCAATTGGGTGCCCGGCGGCGCCCTGCTGAGCAATGGCTCCATCGATGCCGCGGTGAACGGTGGCGCCATCGCACCGGTCAACAGCACGGTCGGCAGCGGGCCGGACCAGCTGGTGCTGCTGATCAGCCAGGATGCCTGGGAGGGCAACGCGCTCTACACCGTCAGCGTGGACGGCGTGCAGGTCGGCGGCACCCTGACCGCCCATGCCTCGGCCGGCAGCGGTGCGCACGACGTGGTGACCCTGCTCGGCAACTGGGGCGGCGGCCAGCACGCGGTGGCGCTGAGCTTCCTGAACGACGCATGGGGCGGTGGCGCCGGGCAGGACCGCAACCTGCACCTCTCGGGCGTGAGCTACGACGGCGTGGCCCAGGCCAACGGCAGCGCGGACCTGCTGAGCACTGGCACGGTGACGCTGAACGTGGCCGGCGGCCCGCCGGCGCCGGCCACCTACAGCGTTGGCAGTGGCCCGGATTCCCTGTTGCTGCACATCTCGCAGGATGCCTGGCAGGGCAGCGCACAATACATCGTCACGGTCGACGGCCAGCAGGTCGGTGGCACGCTGACCGCCACCGCGCTGCACGGCAGCGGCAGCGACAGCGTGACGCTGAACGGCAGCTGGGGCAGCGGCAGCCACGTGGTCTCGGTCTCCTTCATCAATGACGCCTGGGGCACCGGCGCCGGCGCGGACCGCAATCTCTATGTCGATGGCATGTCCTATGCCGGTACCGCCAGTGCGGCCTCGGCGAGCCTGATGTCGAACGGTACGGCCTGGTTCCTGGCCGGCAATCCGGCTGCGCTGCCGGCTGGCAACAATGGCCACGTGGTGCAGGGCAGCAGCGGCTCGGACCAGCTGGTCGGCACCGCGGGGAACGACGTGCTGATCGGCGGCCCGGGCAATGACGGCCTGACCGGCGGTGGCGGCAACGACAACTTCGTCTTCGCCCAGGGCGACGGCCATGACTGGCTGAACGACTTCACCCACGGCAACGACCACCTGGTGCTGAAGGGCATCGCGGCCAGCACCGTGACCACGGCCCTGGTGACCTACTTCGGCACCGCAGGGACGGATGTGCACTACGGCACGGCGGGCGACAGCGTCTTCCTGGCCAATGTCTGGGCCGTCTCCGGCGCCGATATCCTCTACGCCTGATCCGTCGGGCGGTGGCGCCTCCGCTCAAGCATGATCCGCCAAAGGTCGTCATGCTCCGGCCCCTGGTCGAGGGGATGCGCCACCGGCCCGACGGTTCCGCCTGCGACGTTCAGTCTGCTAGGCCGATCCGGACGGGTCGCCTGGCCAGGCCGGCAGCGGACGCTGCTGCACCGGCACCAGCCAGGCGGCGTGGTTGCCGGCGTGGATGACCTGCGCGGGCAGGAGAATCTCGCGCGGCACCGCCTCGCCCCGCAGGTGGCGCAGCGCCGCCATGGCCGCCAGCGCGCCCATGCGGAAACCGCAATAGTCCATGGTCGCCAGCAAACTGCCTTCGCCCACCGCCTGCGCCGCCGGAATGGTGCCGTTATTGCCAACCACCAGCGCGGTGCGGCCGGCGTCCCGGAGGGCCTCGATGGCGCCGAGCGCCATGCTGTCATTGGTGCAGATCACGCCGTCGATGACCGGGTGGCTGGCCAGGTGGCGCGCCATGGCCTGGCGCCCGGCTGCCTGCTGGTACAGGCCGGGCAGGGTGCCGAGCAGCGTGATGCCCGGCGCCACCGCCAGGGCGCGGCGGAAGCCACGGCCACGGTCGCGGCTGGTTGGCGCGGTCTCCGGGCCTTCCACCAGCACCACCTTGCCATGGCCGTTGAGCGCCGCGATCAGGTAGCTCGCTTCGGCGAAGGCCATCGCCTCGTCATCGGCGCCGACGAAGCTGACGAAGTCGCCGGCCATGCGGTTGACGAAGCCGATGAGCGGTATGCCCGCCGCATTCGCCTCGGCCACCGGGCCGGCCATGGCATGGTCATCGGCCGGCGCAAACAGAATGGCGCTGGGGCGCTGCGCCACCACGTCTCGCAGCAATGCCGCCTGCTCGACCGGGTCGTCCGGCGTGGCGGGAACGTGACGTGTCGCCCGGGCGCCAGCCTCGGCGCAGACGCGATCCACCCCATGCAGGAAGGCCTGGTAGTTCGGATTTTCGCCGTTCTTGATGAAGGCAGCGAGCCAGGTCATGCCGGTGGCCTCATCGCGGCCCAGGGCGTGGCTTCCTGGTAGGCGCGGGCGAGTTGCAGCGTGGCCAGGTCGGCGCCGGGGCGGCCGATGATCTGCATGCCCATCGGCCGCCCGTTGTCGAAGCCGACCGGCACGTTGGCGGCGGGGCAGCCCAGCATGGTGGCCAGCGCGGTCACCTCCATCCAGCGGTGATAGCTGTCCATTGTTCGGCCGCCGACCTGCTTCGGCCAGTCCCATTCGGCGGGAAAGGCGAAGCACTGCGCGGTCGGGATCGCCAGGGCGTCGCAGGTCTCGAACAGGGCGGCGAAGGCCTGGAACAAGGCGTGCCGTTGCTTGGCCGCGGCGGCCAGGTCGGCGGCGGAGAGGCGAAGGAAGCCTTCGCACTCCCACTGCGCCTCCGGCTTCATCTGTGCCCGCTTGGCCGGGTCCGCGTATATCGCTTCGTAGCGCAGGCCGATCTCGTAATGACGCAGTGCGACAAAGGCCTGCCACGAAGCCTCCCAATCCACGGGCGGGGCGCCGGCCGAGACCTTGCAGCCCTGGGCGCGGAAGGCGGACAGCGCCTTCTCGCATAGCGGCAGGATGCCCGGCTCGAACGCCAGATGCCCGCCGAGGTCGCCGAGCCACCGGAGGCTCCGCCCTGCCACGGACACCCTCAGCGGCGCCCTGGCCAGGCTGGGGTCGGCCGGCAGCGCCAGCGGCGCGCGCGGGTCGGGCCCGGCCTGTACCGCCAACAGGAAGCGCAACTCCTCCACCGTGCGGCCCATCGGGCCTTCGGTGTAGAGCTGGCCCCAGAAGGCGTCCAGGTGCGGTACCACCGGCACCCGGCCGGTCGAGGGCCGGAAGCCGAACAGGTTGTTCCACGCCGCCGGATTGCGCAGCGAGCCGAGTACATCCGAGCCATCGGCCAACGGCACCATGCCGAGCGCCACCGCCACCGCCGCCCCGCCGGACGACCCGCCGGCCGAGAGCGCCGGGTCCCAGGCGTTGCGCGTGACCCCGAACACCGTGTTGTAGCTGTGCGAGCCGAAGCCGAATTCCGGCACGTTGCTGCGCCCGACCACGATGGCCCCGGCGGCCCTGATGCGGCCGACCGACAGGGCATCGAAATCCGGTACCACATCCCGGAACAAGGGGGAGCCGCTGGTACTGGGCAGCCCCTTGGCCGGCGCGGTGTCCTTAAGCGCGGTCGGCAACCCCTCGAACGGCCCGCGTGCCTTGCCGGCGCGCCGCCGGCGGTCGCTGGCGCGGGCCTCGGCCAGCAGCACGGCTTCATCCCGCAGGTTCACCAACGCATTGTATCGCGGGTTCAGCGCGGCGATGCGGGCCAGGCTGGCGCGCATCAGCTCCAGCGCCGAAATCTGCCCGCGTGCCAGCATCCGCGCCAGCTGCGGGGTCGTCTTGTCCAGCATGTCGGTCTCGCTGCTTCAGTCGAAGCGTTCGGTGGCGAAACCCTGGAATTGGCACGGAATGGACTGCACGTCGCGTACCACCTGGGCCATGGCGCCGGCCGGGGCGCCGGCCGGGAACGGGATGGTGACGGTATCCACCAGGCCACCGAAGCGCGCCGCGATGCGCTCGCCGATCTCGTCGTAGTTGCCGATGGCGGCGAACAGGTTCAGCACCTCGTCCGGGATCAGCTTGGCGATGCCGTCGAACTCGCCCTTGCGGGCAAGCTCTGAAAGCTGCACGCCGAGCGGCACCAAGCCATGCGGTTCCAGCACGGTGCGGTACGCTGGGGTGGAGGCGTACCAGGCGACGCGATAGCGGATCTTCTCCGCCGCCTCGCGCACCTCCTCCGGCGTGCCGCCGGTGGCGATGAAGCCGCCGCCGCTGACCTCGTAGGTCGCCCGGGCACGGCCAACCTCCGCCAGATGCTTGTCCAGCACCGGTTGCACCTGCTGTTCGATGTAGGTCCGCGTGCCGAAGCCATGCAGCCGCACGCCATCGCACAGCCGGGCCGCGTTACGCAGCATCAGCGGCCCCACGGCGGCGATGGTGATGGGCGGCAGCGGCAGGTGGTTGGCGCCGGGTGAGAACTCCTTGTTCATCAGGCTGAAGCGGTAGTGCTTGCCTTCGTAGGCCAGCTTTTCCCCGGTTTCCCAGCAGCGGAAGATCGCCCGCAGGCTTTCGATGTACTCACCCATGCGTTCGGCCGGCGCGACCCAGGGGGTGCTGAAGCGGCGTTCGTTATGAGCGCGCACCTGCGTCCCCAGGCCCAGCACGAAGCGGCCGCCGCTGTGCTTGGCCAGGTCCCAGGCGTGGTTGGCCACGATCATCGGGCTGCGCGGAAAGGCGATGGCGACCGAGGTGATGAGTTGAACCCGCTGCGTCGCCAGTGCGGCGAAGGCCAGCGGCGTGAACGGCTCATGCGCGATCTCGTTGGCCTGGACGCTGTCGAAGCCGGCGGCTTCGGCGGCGGCGGCGGCCGGGCCGCACTGGCGCCAATCCGCCACGGGCAGGACGATGGATGCGCGCATGATGTCTCTCCCAGGGTTGCCGCCATGCTGCCACAGCGCGGCGCTTTGACAATCGCGGGCGCGTGCTGGAGTCTCTCAGACGCATCCGGAAGCTTCCGAGAGACTCCAGCCTATGTTCGAGCGGCTGATTCACGCCGCCGGTGTTTCCACCGGCGACGATCAGACGCTAGGCTTCCCATCAGACCCCCGGGGGAGAACCCATGGCCAGCACCGAACACGCCAGCGTCTGCACGCTGGATTGCCCCGATACCTGCAGCCTGACCGTGACCGTGCAGGACCAGCGCATCACCAAGGTCCGCGGCTCCGACGCGCTGCCCTACACGGGCGGCGTGATCTGCAACAAGGTGGCGCACCACACCGCGGAATGGGTGCATGGCGGCGGCCGGCTGCTGTACCCGATGCGCCGCAGCGGGCCGCGCGGCAGCGGGCAGTTCACGCGGATTACCTGGGCGGAGGCATTGGACGAAATCTACACGCGCACCACCGCCGTGGTGGCCGAGCACGGGCCGCAGGCGGTGGCGCCGCTGAACTATGCCGGGCCGCACGGCATGCTGGCGGGGGACAGCATGTCGCTGCGCTTCTTCCACAAGCTGGGGGCCAGCCAGTTGTTCCGCGGCGCGATGTGCGGCGGCGTGCGGCGGGAGGCCTGGGTCGGCACCTATGGCGCGGTGCCCGGCATCGGCCCGGAAGCCGCCGGCGGCGCGGCGCTGAACATCGTCTGGGGCAACAACGCCACCGTGACCAACCTGCACCTGGTGCGGCAGATCGCCAAGGCGCGGCGCGCCGGCGGCAAGCTGGTGGTGGTGGACCCGCTGCGCACGAAAATCGCCGAGCAGGCCGACCTGCACCTGGCGCCGCTGCCGGGGACCGATGTGCTGCTCGGCTTCGCGCTGGCCACGGAGCTGGAGCGGCTGGGCGCGCATGACCAGGCCTTCATCACGCAGCATGTGCAGGGCTACGACGCCTTCATGGCCGTGGCGCGGGAATGGCCGGTGGAGCGTGCCGCCGAGGCCAGCGGCGTGGCCGCCAAAGACATCCGCACCCTGGCCACCTGGATGGCGGGTGCGAAGCCGCTGGTGCTCTCGCCGGGCAATGGGTTAGAGCGTGGCCGCAATGGCGGCAGCGGTATCCGCGCCGTCATCGCGCTGCCGGCGCTGCTGGGGCGGATGGATGCCGAGAGCGGCATCGTGCTGGGCGCCGGCAATGCCTTCCCGAAGACGATGGCGAAGCTGACCAGGCCGGACCTGCTGCCGCCCGGCACGCGCACGCTGAACATATTGGACGTGGGCCGCATGCTGGCCGAGGACAGTGGCGCGCCGCCGCTGCGCGCCGTGTTCATCTACAACCATAATCCGCTGGTGGTGCACCCGGACCAGAACCGCATGCGCCGCGGGCTGGCGCGAGAGGAGGTGTTCACGGTGGGCATCGAGATCGCCATGACCGAGAGCATGAAATACTGCGACGTGTTGCTGCCGGCGGCGACAAGTTTCGAGTGCGACGATCTTTATGCCGCGTATGGCCAGCACTGGCTG
The DNA here is from genome assembly GCA_903843125.1 of uncultured Rhodospirillales bacterium. GTDB lineage: Bacteria > Pseudomonadota > Alphaproteobacteria > Acetobacterales > Acetobacteraceae > CAIMOR01. Next base: position 3,339 of record CAIMOR010000173.1, on the reverse strand, counting down.
CAACGGGGCGAGGCGGTGCTGCCGCCGCAGGGCGAGGCGGTGCCGAATACCGAGGTGTTCCGCCGGCTGGCGGCGCGCTTCGGCTTCGACGACGCCTGCTTCCTGGATGACGACGCCGCGCTGATGGATGCCGCGGTGGATGCCGCCGACCCCAAGCTGCGCGGCCAGCGCCCCAGCGCGCTGCCGACCGATGCAGCGCTGCGCATGAGCGCGCCGGACGGCGCCGCGCTGGCGCTGTTCCACAACGTGCAGCCGGCCACACCCAGCGGCAAGGTGGAACTGGCCAGCGAAAGCCTGGCGGCGAAGTGGGGCGCCGCACAGCTGCTGCCCGGCTATCGGCCGCATCGGCCCGGCCTGGCGCTGATCTCGCCGGCGTCCGACAAGCGCATCACCTCGACGCTGCTCGGCTTCGGCGGCACCGCCGGCGAGGCGCCGCCGCTGCTGATGCACCCGGCCGATGCGGCGTCGCGCGGGCTGGCCAGCGCCACGCAGGTGCGCGTTTCCAACACGCTCGGCGCCGTGGTGCTGCCGCTGCTGGTGACGGATGCGGTGCCGCGTGGTGTGGTGAGCAGCGAGAAGGGCGCCTGGCTGGCGACCAGCCCGACCGGGCAGACCATCAGCGCGCTGGTTTCGGCCGACGACCGCGCCGACCTGTGCGACGGCGCCTGCTTCAACGACGTGGCGGTGGAGGTTGCCGCTGCCTGACGGGGGAATGACAAGATGGGCGAACTGCTCGGCTTCGGTGACTACAGATACGAGTCAGTGCCCGGCTGGGGCCGGCTGCCGGAGGGCTGCGACTTCAAGGAGGTCGCCGCCGTCGCGGTGGACAGCCAGGACCGCGTCTACGCCTTCACCCGCGGCGAGCATCCGGTCATCGTCTTCGCCCGCGACGGCAACTTCCTGACGTCCTGGGGCGAGGGCGTGTTCAAGCGCGCGCACGGGCTGCACATGGCGCCGGACGAAACGCTGTGGTGCACCGACGACGGCGACCACAGCGTTCGTCGCTGCACGCTGGACGGCCGCGTGCTGATGACGTTGGGCCTGCCCGGCACGCCGCAGCCCTACATGAGCGGCAAGCCGTTCAACCGCTGCACCCACACCGCGCTGTCGCCGCAGGGCGACATCTATGTGTCGGACGGCTACGGCAACGCCGCTGTGCATAAGTACGATGCCAAGGGCAAGCACCTGTTCAGCTGGGGCGGCTCGGGCACCGAGCCCGGGCAGTTCAACCTGCCGCACAACATCGTCTGCGACAGCGCTGGCCTGGTCTATGTGGCGGACCGCGAGAGTCACCGCGTGCAGATCTTCGACGGCGACGGCACCTACCTGCGGCAATGGAACAACCTGCACCGGCCCTGCTCGCTGTTCCTCGGCCAAGGCAAGTGCGCCTGCTGCTATGTCGGTGAGCTCGGACCCGCGCTTCCGGTCAACATAAAGGCGCCGAATATCGGCCCGCGCGTCAGCGTGGTGGACATGGACGGCAGGCTGCTGTCCCGCTTCGGCGAGCTGGGCGAGGGCGAGGGCCAGTTCTACTCGCCGCACGGCCTGGCGGTGGACAGCCATGGCGACATCTACGTGGGTGAGGTCAGCTTCACTGCCTGGCCGCGCTACCACGAAGGCAAGCCGACGCCGCCGGGCGTGCGGTCCCTGCAGAAATTCCGCCGCGTCAACGCCTGAACCCGAAGGAGAGAGAGAAGATGTCCGCAGTCCTGAAGCCCAGCATGACCGATGCCGAATGGCAGGCGCGTTGCGACCTGGCAGCGCTCTATCACGTCACCCAGCACCTCGGCTGGACCGACCTGATCAACACCCACATGTCGGTGCGGGTGCCGGGCGAGCCGGAGCATTTCCTCATCAACCTCTACGGCGAGATGTTCGACGAGATCACCGCCTCCTCCCTGGTGAAGATGGACATGGAGGGCAATGTCATCGGCGACCAGGGCAAGTTCAACGCCGCCGGCTTCACCATCCACAGCGGCATCTACAAGGCCCGGCCGGATGCGAATTGCGTCATGCACACGCATACCCGCGCCGGCGCCGGGCTCTCCACCATCCGGGGTGGCCTGCGGCCGATCAGCCAGGACGCGCTGCATGTGCTCGATGACGTGGTCTACCACGACTACGGCGTGCCGGCCTCCAAGGAGGAATGCGAGGAACTCGGCCGTTCCTGCGCCACCGGCAGCTGCGTGGTGCTGCTCAACCACGGCCTGCTGACGCTGGGCCATACCGTGCACGGCGCCCTGATGCGGCTGTACATGCTGGAACGCGCCTGCGAGGTGGAGATCATCGCCCGCCAGCTGGGCGAGCCGCCGGTGATGGTGCAGGACTACATCATCGAGCGCGCGGCCAAGCGGATGAAGGCGATGCGGCTGACCGACGAGTACGGCCGCATGGAATGGGACGGCCTGGTGCGCCAAGTGGACCGCAAGGGCTTCAACTACAAGCGCTGAGCGCGGGTCAGCGACATTGCCGGAGCGGTCACGCTCCGGCGCGTGCGGCAGGGGGGAACGACCAATGAAGATCATCGATGCCCAGGTGCATATCTGGGGCAGCGGCACGCCAAGTGGCCATCATCGCCAGGTGCCCGTATTCAGCGTGGAGGAGTTGCTGGCGGAGATGGACGCCGCCGGCATCGACGGCGCGCTGATCCACCCGCCACAAAGCTGGGACCCCGGCGCCAACTCCATCGCGGAACACGCCGCCTGGCGCTACCCGCAGCGCTTCGCCGTGCTGGGCCAGGTTGACCTGCTGACGCCAGAGCCGAGCCGCGCGCTGCTGGCCAACTGGCGCGGCCGGCCGGGGCAGAAGGGGCTGCGCTTTCCGCTGGTGCGCGTCGACCAGCGCGACTGGTACAAGGACGGCACCATGGACTGGCTGTGGCCGGAAGCCGAGCGCCTGGGCCTGCCAGTCGCCACCATGGCCGGGCGCTTCCTGACCGAGTTCGGCGAGATCGCGCGCCGCCATCCGCGCCTGAAGCTGATCATCGACCATTGCGGCCTGGTGCGGGAAGCGCAGGACAGCGCCGCCTTCGCCCGGCTGGACGAGCTTTGCGCCCTGGCCAAGCTGCCGAACGTGGCGGTGAAGGCCACCGGCGCGCCGGGCTATTCGACGCAGGGCTACCCCTACCGCAACCTGCATGAAGGCCTGCATCGCATCTTCGACGCCTTCGGCCCGCACCGCTTCTTCTGGGGCACCGACATCACCCGGATGCCCTGCAGCTGGAGGCAATGCGTGACCATGTTCACCGAGGAACTGGCCTGGTTGCACGGCCAGGATCTGGAATTGGTGATGGGCCGCGGCCTCTGCGACTGGATCGGCTGGGAATTCCCGGCGTGAAGG
>CAIMOR010000172.1 GCA_903843125.1 uncultured Rhodospirillales bacterium | reverse complement strand
GCTGCGACGGAGCAGCGCCCGGCCTTCACCCCGGCGGCTGGCCGACCGCGCCGGCCATGCCGGCTTGGCGGGGTGGGCGCTAGACCGTCAGCGAGGTGGTGGTGGTGCTGGTGGTGGTCAGGCTGGCCGCCGTGGCCTTGCCGGTGCTGTTGGCGGCATAGGCGTTCAGCGCGTTGGTCAGCGCGCCGAAGAACTGCGAGATGGGGTCCTGGGCGGTGGTGGTGGCCGGCGTCGTGGCGCCGGCGGTGGTGCCGGCCGTGCTGCCCTGGGTGCCGGCGTCCTGGTCGTGGTGGTGATGGTGATGGTGGTGATGCGTCGGGGCCTGAGTGCCCTGGGTGGCGCCGGTGCCGCCGTTCGCCAGCGATTGCAGCGCGGATTCCAGCTGGCTCAGCGGGTCCGTGCCGGTGGCGGTGGTGGCCGCGGCGGTGGTGGCCGCGGTGGTGGCGGTGCCGCTGGCCTGGCCGGTGGCGGTGGTGCCGCTGGCCTGCAGGCTGGCCATCAGCGAGGCCAGCATGTCCGGCGACAACAACGGCGCGGACTGGGTGGCGCCGGCCGGCGGCAGGGAGGCCGGGTTGGACCCGGTGGCGGGGGTGGTGGTGAAGGCCCCGGTGCCCTGGGCGGTGTTGCCGGCGGCCGCGGCGCGGGCGGCGTCCCGCAGCGCTTGGATGGCGCCCCAGTCGGTCTGGAGGTCGGCGATGCCGCTGACGGCCATGGTGAGGACTCCTTCGGGTGCAAGGTTGGCGGGTGCAAGGTTGGCGGGTGCAAGGTTGGCGGGTGCAAGGTTGGCTTGCGGCCGGCAGCGCAAGCGGCGTGCCGGAGCGGGCGGGGCTTCCAGGCCGCTCCGGCCGGCATTTCATGCCGGGGCGGCAGCAGATTCTGCCGCGGACGGCACGGAATGCCGCTTGGGGCGCCTCGGCGATGCGCCGTAGACTGGCGGACGATGTCAGGATGGAGCGGCCCGATGGAAGCGATGCACTACGACCGGGTGATCCGCGGTGACCTGGTGCTGCCGGATGGCGTGCTGTGGGACGGCTATGTGGCGATCCGCGGCGAGGTGATTGCCGCCATCGGCCAGGGCGTGCCGCCGCCGGCGGCGGGGACGCTGGATTTCTCGGGCAGGTTCGTGCTGCCGGGGCTGGTGGATGGGCACATGCATACCTCCTCCGCGCTGGGCTGGCCGGGGATAGAGGGGGCGTCGAAGACGGCGGCGGCGGGCGGCGTGACCACCTGCGTGGACATGCCCTACGACATTCCGCGGCCGGTGACGGATGCCGGCATCCTGGCCGAGAAGATCGCGGTGGTGAACGCCACGTCGCACGTGGACATGGCGCTGTACGGGACCATCAGGAAGGAGGGTGGGGTCGGCGCGATCGCCGGGCTGGCCGAGGCGGGCGTGTGCTCGTTCAAGCTCTCGACCTATGAGTACGACGCGGTGCGCTTCCCGCGGATCGACCACCCGACCATGGTCGCGGCCTTCCATGAGATTGCCAGGACCGGGCTGATGGTGGCGATCCACAACGAGGACCAGGAGCTGGTGGTGAAGCTGACCGAGCAGGCGCGTGCCGCCGGCCGGACCGACCCCATCATGCATTGCCGGACCCGGCCACCGCTGGCCGAGAGCATGGCGAACCTGGAGATTTTTGAAATTGGCCTGGAGACGGGGGCGCATGTGCACATTGCCCATTCGTCGATTGCCCGCGGGTTTGAACAAGCAGAAATGTTCCGGCGGATGGGCGGGCTGGCCAGTGGCGAGGCCTGCCTGCAATACCTGTGCATGACCGAGGAGGACATCGTCCGCCTGGAGGGGTTCGGCAAGTGCAACCCGCCGTTCCGGACGCCTGAGGAGGTGGAGCGGATGTGGGCGGCGCTGGTGGCGGGCAAGGTCAGCTACGTCTCCACCGACCATGCGCCCTGGCCCTATGAGCGGAAGGTCTACAAGGGCGACATCTTCGCGCCGGGGGCCGGGCTGACCGGGCTGCAGAGCTTCGCGCCGGTGATGTTTTCCCTGCTGCGGGAACGCGGGCTGCCGCTTTCCCTGATGGCGAAGTACTGCGCCGAGGAACCGGCGAAGTTCCACGGGCTGGCGCCGAAGAAGGGGGCGATCCGCGTCGGCGCCGATGCGGATTTCTGCGTGATGGAGGAAGGCGACTTCGTGTTCAGCGCCGCCGACATCCAGGACCGCGAGGAGAACCGCTGGTCGCCGTATGACGGGCGCCGCGTGCAGGCGCGGGTGGTGGCCAGCTTCCTGCGCGGGTCCTGCATCTGGGACGGCCAGGCGGTGCTGGCCAGGCCGGGGACCGGGCGGTTCGTGCCGCGGCAGGGCAAGGATATCTATATCGGCGCCGGTTGACCGGGGCGGGCGGCGGCTTCAGCTTGGCGGCATTGCCAAGCGTTCAGGGTGCTGTCCATGCCTCGTCAAATTCGCCTCGCCGGTGCCCAGCTGGGGCCGATCCAGCGCGCCGATAGCCGCGCCGACACCCTGCAGCGCCTGATCGCGCTGCTGGAGGCGGCGGCGAAGGAGGGCGCCGAGCTGGTGGTGTTTCCCGAGCTGGCGCTGACCACCTTCTTCCCGCGCTGGTACATGCCGGACGGCGATGCGGAGCTGCTGGGCTACTTCGAGAAGTCCATGCCGAACCCGGGCTGCCAGGCGCTGTTCGACCGGGCGAAGGCGCTGGGGGTGGGGTTCTACCTGGGCTATGCCGAGCTGACGCCGGATGGGCACCGCTTCAACACCGCCATCACGGTGGGGCCTGATGGCCAGGTGCTGGGGAAGTACCGGAAGATCCATCTGCCAGGGAGCAAGGACTTCCGCCCGGCGCAGGAGTACCAGCAGCTGGAGAAGCGGTACTTCGAGTATGGCGACATGGGCTTCCCGGCGTTCCGTGGGCCCAGCGTGTGGAACAGCCCGGTGCTGGGCATGCTGGTCTGCAATGACCGGCGCTGGCCGGAGGGCTGGCGCGTGCTGGGGTTGCAGGGGGTGGAGCTGGTGATGGTGGGGTACAACTCCGCCAGCTACGACCCGAATGGCGGGCCGGAGGAGAACCTGGAGCGGCGGACCTTCCATTCCGTGCTGGCGGCGCAGGCCAATGCCTACATGAACGCGACCTGGGCGATTGCGGTGGCCAAGGCCGGCGTGGAGGACGGCGCCGGGCTGATCGGCGGGAGCTGCATCGTGGACCCGAACGGGATCGTGGTGGCGCAGGCCAGGACGCTGGGGGATGAGCTGATCGTGGCCGATGTGGACTTCGATGCCTGCCTGCAGGGCAAGGAGAAGATGTTCAACTTTGCCCAGCACCGGCGGCCGCAGTGGTATGGGCCGATCGTGGAGCAGGTTGGCGCGGTGGCGCCGAAGTGAGTGAGCTGGGGGAGGAGGTCGCGGCGCTGCGGCGGGAGTTGGCCGAGACGCGGGAGTTGGCGACGGTTGCGGTGAAGGCGGCGATTTCGGCGCTGGCGGCGCTGGAGGAGGTAATCACCGCGGCGAAGATGGGCAGCGGTGTTACCAACCGTTGGGCCCACCTTGATGTTGCTGGTGAGCAAGTGACGAAAGGCAATCAAGTTCTGCGCGACGCCTTCGAGGGCTCCTCGGATGCCTCTTGAGCAAAGCGCCTTCCAGTTCTGGCGCGAGAGCCGGGCTGCCCGCCCCACTGCCGCCAATGACCTTGCCGGCGGCGGCGGGGATGGCCATCCTCCTGGCATGGAAACCGAGGTCGCCCTTCTGAAGCAACGTGCCGACCAGTCCGACCAGCGGCTGGCGCGGATCGAGGACAAGCTCGACCGCATCGGCGAGGTGCTGCACCAGATGCCGACCAAGGCGACCGTCTGGACGGCGCTTGGCACCGGCGGCGGCATCGCGCTGGCGATCCTTGGAATTTTCGTGGCGATACTGGCCTATTTGCAGGATCAACATGGTAGCCCCGCTGCTCCACCGGCGCCCGGCATCACACTGAACCTGCCCGCGTGGCCCACGCCACCAGCCGCCGCGCCCGCCCCAGCCCCGGTGCCTCGCCCATGACCCGTCGCCTGGTTCTCGCCGCCGCGCAGTTGGGGCCGATCCAGAAGGCCGAGGGGCGCGACGTGGCCGTGGGGCGCATGGTGCGGCTGATGGAGACGGCGGCGCGGCGGGGCGCCAAGGTGGTGGTGTTTCCGGAACTGGCGCTGACGACGTTCTTTCCGCGCTGGTATGAAGAAGACCTCTCGCGGGCCGACCATTGGTATGAGCACGCGCTGCCGTCCAATGAGACGGCGCCGTTGTGGGAAGCCGCGAAGAAGTACGGCATCGGGTTTCACCTGGGCTATGCCGAGAAGACGCCGGATGGACACCGCTACAATACCGCCGTCTATGTCCACCCCAATGGGGAGGTGGTGCTGAAGTATCGCAAGGTGCACCTGCCCGGGCACCGCGAGTTCGACCCGGTGCGCAAGGTGCAGCACCTGGAGAAGCGGTATTTCGAGCCGGGCGACCTCGGCTTCCCGGTGGTGCGGGCGCCGGTTGGTGGGGCCGGGCCGGTGAACCTCGGCATTCTCATCTGCAATGACCGGCGCTGGCCGGAAGCGTGGCGGGTGCTGGGGTTGCAGCAGGTGGAAGTGGTGATGTGCGGCTACAACACGCCCAGCCTGAACGCGGAGAACCGCGGCTTCGAGGCGCATCACCTGCGGGTGGCGCATAGCCACCTGGCCATCCAGGCCGGGTGCTACCAGAACAGCTGCTTCGCCGCCGGCGTGGCCAAGGCGGGGGTTGAGGATGGGCACGAGCTGTTCGGGCATTCCATCATCGTCAACCCGCAGGGCGAGATCATGGCCCAGGCGACCAGCTGGGATGACGAACTGATCATCGCCGATTGCGACCTGGGCATGTGCCAGTTGGGGCGGACCACGATCTTCGACTTCGCGCGGCATCGGCGGGTGGAGCACTACAGCCGGATCGTGGAGCAGACCGGCAGCGTGGCGCCGCCGGAGTGGAGCCCCTCGGCGTGACGCCGCTGAGCGGCTTCGCCGCGGTGTTCACGGTGACGGAGGTGGCGGCGGCGCTGGCCTTCTACCGGGACCGGCTGGGGTTCTCGGTCGGCTTCGTGGTGGGGGAGCCGGCCGACTACGCGATGGTGCAGCGGGACAGCGTCTGCCTGCACCTGATGCCCGCGGCCTGGGGCAAGGGGGGGGCGGGGGCCTCCTCGGTCTATGTGTTCACGCCGGCGGTGGATGCGCTGCATGCGGAGCTGCTGGGCCGGGGCGCGACGGTGGCGCAGGGGCCGCAGGACGAGCCCTATGGCATGCGCGAGTTCCAACTGCGCGACCCCGATGGCAATGCGCTGACCTTCGGCCAGGCGGTGCCGGCGGCGACCTGAGGCTTGCCGGCGCGCCGGCGACTTGCGGCGGCGCAGGGCGTTGCAGCTCCGTTCGGCGCGGGATGGCGCCCTCGGAGGATACCGCGATGCGCACCGCCCTTGCCCTGCTGCTGCCGCTGCTGGCCGGCCCCGCCTGGGGTCAGGCGCCGACGCCTGGCGCCGCGATGGGCGCCGAGACCCGGCTGAACCGGGAGCTGGAATCGGACCGGCTGCGCGACCGCGCGCGGGACCTGCGCGGGCCGATCCCGGAGGGGCCTGCCAGCACGCGGGCGATGGACGACGACCGGCGCTCGCTGGGGCCGGATGTCGGCCGGCCGGAGGAGGCGGGGCGGCTGGAGCCGGGCGGCGAGCGCGGGGCGCTGACCGGGGGGATGAACCCGCAGCGGTAGGGCCGTGTCCGTTCAGACCGGCGCATCGGAACGGATTTCCGGCTCGGCAGGCGGGTGCCGCTAGAGCGTGATCCACTTTGGTGGATCACGCTCTAGCTCTATTTGTGAGGCTGATTCACCGCTCCGGCGATTCCGCCTCCGCGGATCAGGCTCTAGCCGCCGGCGTCGCGCCCCATGCGGCCCAGCGCGGCGCCGATATGGCCGAGCATGGCCGGGTCCCGCACCGCATGGCTCAGCGCGGCTTCCATCAGGCGGGCGGATTCCTCGTAGGCCACCAGGGCGTGGTCGCGGCACGGCACGCTGCCGCGCGGCTTGCCGGTATGGGCCAGCAGGCCGAGGGCGGTGGGCAGGTGGGCGTTGTGCGGCACGGTCAGGCTACCTTCTCGAGCATGGGCTTGGCCCCGGCCACCGCCAGCAGCGCTGCAAGGCCGGCAGCCTGGCAGGGTTCGATGACAGGTATGCCAGCGGCGTCCTCGGCGGCGGCGGCGTGGCCGGCCAGGCCGGTGCAGCCCAGCACGATGCTCTCGGCGCCCTGGTCGGCCAGTTCGCGCGCCACCTGCATGATCCGGGCGCGCGGGGCGTGCGGGTCGGTCAGGGTTTCCATCGGCAGGTTCAGCGGGATGTAGCCGGCCAGGCGCTGTTCCAGGCCCATGGCCTGGAGGACGCGGCGCTGGCGCGGGCGGCTGGTTTCCATGAAGCCGATCATGCCGAAGCGCTCGCCGCGGGTCAGCGCCGCGGCCACGGCGCAGCGCAGCATGCCCAGCACCGGCCGGCTTGTCGCCATGCGGACGGCTTCCAGCCCGGGGTCGCTGACGCAGCCGATGACGTAGCAGGCGGCGGCCTCGCGCTGCACCATCTCGGCCAGGGGTTCGGCCACGCTGTACCAGTCTCGCCAGGTGGCGATGGCGGGGGGTCCGCCGGGCAGCGAGACGACCTCGAACGGGGCCAGGTGCGGCGCGTTGAACGGGGCCATGGCGGCGGCCATGCCGCGGGTGCAGCTGGCGCTGCTGTTCGGGTTGATGACCAGGATGCGGTTGCTCATGCGGCGAAGCCTTGCGCGACCGGGGCGGCTGGCGCAAGTCCCGGGCTGCGGCGCCACGGAACTGCGCAACAGTTGGTCGCGGGCCTTGAAGCCTTGCCACCATCGGCGCCATATTGCGTTGCACAATGACGCCCGCGCCGCAGCCGTTCAGGCGGCCTCCAGGCCTTGATGGAGTATTGTTCTGGTGCGCTGGGAACCGAACCGCCACGCCGCCCCGCTGCCCTGGGCCGCGCCGTCCTATGGCGCCGGCATCGGGCGCGGCATTGCCAACCACTGCCCCTGCTGCGGGCAGGGCACGGTGTTCAGGCCGGGGCTGCGGAACTGGCTGAAGGTGGTGGAGAAATGCGAACACTGCCGGGCGCCGCTGGGCGAACTGCGGGCCGATGACGCGCCGCCCTACTTCACCATCCTGCTGAGCGGCCACCTGCTGGTGCCGCTGATCTTCCTGGTGGAGCGGGCCTACGAGCCGCCGATGTGGGTGCACATGGCGCTGTGGCTGCCGCTGTTCACCATTGCCTGCACGCTGCTGCTGCGGCCGATCAAGGGCGCCGTGGTGGGCTGGATGTGCGCGCTGGGCTTCGAGAGCGAGGCCGAGGTGCCGCTGCCGGGCAGGCCGACCGATGCCTAGCGCCGCGGCCGCCCGGACGGCGCCGGCCGAGACGGCGCGGCTGGTGCGGCTGGAGCTGCCGGACGCCTCCCCGTTGCCGAGCGCCTATGCCGAGGCGGACCGGCGGCAGGCGGTGGCGGACCTGCTGCAGCGCAACGTCTTCGCGCCGGTGGGGCTGCCGCCGGGGCCCTATGTGCTGCACCTGGCGGTGCGGGATGGGCGGCTGCTGTTCGATATCCGCGACGCCGCGGACGTGCCGCTGCACGCGCTGGTGCTGGCGCTGGGGCCGTTCCGCCGGTTGATCAAGGACTACCACCTGGTGGTGGCGAGCCATGAGCAGGTGGTGGCCGAGGGCGGGCACGAGGCGCGGATCCAGGCGATCGACATGGGCCGGCGCGGGCTGCACAACGAGGGCGCGGAACTGCTGGTGGCGCGGCTGGACGGGCGCGTGACGCTGGACTTCGAGACGGCGCGGCGGCTGTTCACGCTGGTCTGCGCGCTGCACCAGCGGATTTAGCCGGCGGCGGGTGGGCGTGCTATGGCGCGCCCGGCAACAGCGAGACGCCCCCATGAAGATCGACGGCACCCCCTTTCGCAGCGTCTGGGTCGAGCCCTCCGATGGCTGGTCCGTGCGCATCCTCGACCAGACCAGGCTGCCCTGGGAGGTGGAAATCCTGCGCCTGGTGGACGAGGCGGGCGTTGCCCACGCGATCAAGTCCATGCAGACGCGCGGCGCTCCGTTGATCGGCGCGGTGGCGGCCTATGGCGTGGCGCTGGCGTTGCGGGCGGATGCCAGCACGGCGGCGCTGGAGGGCTGCGTGGCGCGGCTGAACGCGACGCGGCCGACCGCGATCAACCTGCGCTGGGCGCTGGACCGGATGCTGGCGAAGCTGCACAACCTGCCGGCCGGGGACCGCGTGGCGGCGGCCTATGCCGAGGCGGCGGCGATTGCCGATGACGATGCCGAGACCTGCCGGATGATCGGGCAGAACGGGTTGCCGCTGCTGGCGGAGATTGCCGCGCGCAAGCCGGGCGAGACGGTGAACGTGCTGACGCATTGCAATGCCGGCTGGCTGGCCACCGTGGACTACGGGACGGCGCTGAGCCCGATCTACCAGGCGCATGACGCCGGGCTGCCGGTGCATGTCTGGGTGGACGAGACCCGGCCGCGCAACCAGGGGGCGGCGCTGACGGCGTTCGAGCTCGGCAAGCATGGCGTGCCGCATACCGTGGTGGCGGACAATGCCGGCGGGCACCTGATGCAGCATGGCCAGGTGGATATCTGCATCGTCGGCACCGACCGCGTGACGCGGACCGGCGACGTGGCCAACAAGATCGGCACCTACCTGAAGGCGCTGGCGGCGAAGGACAACGGCGTGCCGTTCTGGGTGGCGCTGCCGCATTCCACGCTGGACATGCGGGTGCGGGACGGGGTGCAGGAAATCCCGATCGAGGAGCGGGCGCCGGCCGAGGTGACCGACCTGACCGGGCGCACCGCGGATGGCCGGCTGGAGACGATCCGCGTGGTCAGCCCTGGCAGCGCGGCGGCGAACCCGGCCTTCGACGTGACGCCGGCGCGGCTGGTGACCGGGCTGATCACCGAGCGCGGACGGTGCGACGCCAGCGAGCCGGGGCTGGCGGCGCTGTACCCGGAGAAGGTGTAGCGCGGCGGGCGCCCTGGCGGCTCGACCAGGGCTGCGGCGCGGGTGCCGGGCGCGAAGGGCGCCCGGCGGGGCGGCGCGGCGCTACCCGAAGCGCACCTGGCGCTTCGCCTCGCCGCGGTGGTCCAGCAGCGCCAGGCCGAGCATCAGCGTCAGCCCGGCCAGGCCGGCGGCGCACCCGGCGAAGAGCGGCGGCAGGCGGGCGGGGGCAAAGCTGTCCCCCAGCAGCATGGCGCCGAGGGCGATGTAGACGATCAGGGCCAGGGCGATCAGCGAGCAGGCCGTGCGTTGCATTTGGGGGTGATCTCCGTTCCCCATCCTTAAACACCCGG
>CAIMOR010000171.1 GCA_903843125.1 uncultured Rhodospirillales bacterium | reverse complement strand
GGCGGCGGCGCGGCGGGGGCGCCCATGCGGGCGATGACGGCGGCCTTCGGGATGTCGCCCGGTGCCGCTGCCGGCTTCACTGGCGCCGATACGGCCGGCGCCGGCGCGGGTTCAGGTGCGACCCGTGGCAAGGTCAGGCGGCGCAACTGCTTCAGGAAGGCGACGCCGTCCTTCGGCTGGGCGCTCTCGGGCTGGCGGAACGCGGCGGCAGGCGGCACGCCCGCGGCCAGGCCTACGCGGACGAAATGCTCATAGGGATCGGCAAGGTCCAGCTTGACCTGGTCGAGATAGAAGGCCGGGTCGAAATGGCGGTTCGGCGCGTGCTGCCGCCGATGCGCCATGTAATGCGCCAGCGGCAGGTCGGCACTGCCGTAGGTGGAACGATACCAGCGGCTGTCGAAATGAATACTTGGCGCCAGGCCGGTCAGCTTGCTGTTGCGGATGTAATGCACCAGCGCACCGGCTGCGGAGGCAAGGTCGGCCTCGGCCGCATAGGCTGCCGGATGGAAATACAACGAGGGCGAGGCACCCGACGACTCACCGCGCCGCAGGTAGTCGAGCAGCGGTGGCACGCCGGGGTCGATCTCGGGACGGATGCGGCGATACCAGGCCGCATCGAACAGGCCGGACTGCTCAACCTCCAGATAGTCATTCAGGTCGTTGAAGCTGCTGTTGCGGTCGCCCCGCGGCGCGGCGCGGACATAGGCCAGGCAGTCTCCGACCAGGATCGGGTCGCGGGCGACCGGGATCTGGCTGTTCACGCCCACGATGAAGAACTCCAGCGCCGCGTCTTCCGGCAGGCGCTCGAGCACCTTGCGGTCGAACCGGCTCCAGCCGATCAGGAAACCGCACTGGGTGGTACGGCCAAGGACGCTGTCGATATCCGGCCGGTCGACCACTGCCACGCTGCGCGCCAGTGCGACACCATTGCAGCGCGCTTCCAGCGTCAGCGGCACGCCCGGCGTCACCGGGTCGATCACCCAGCCGCGAATGCCGATATGCGGGTCCAGGTAGTCCACCGCGCCGGCGTAACGCACTTCTGCCGAGAAATAGGGAAGGACAATCGAGTTCATGCTGAAGTCGCCCCTGTCGGCAGTTCAAGCGTTGCCCGGCCAACCCATACAGCCTGATACATCCAGGTTGTGCAGCCACGCCTAGTTTGACGCATCGCCGATGAATTCGGAAGCCGCTCCAGCACTTCGTTACGCCTAGCGACCAGTGCTCAAGGCAGGCGATGTCACTCGATTGTGATAATCCTCGGCTTGGCAGCGTGGCTGGTCAGGCCACGGTGAAATCGGAAGGTCAAGAATGCGCCACAGGCGCTTGAACCGCCTCGGACGACTTGGAATTCCTTGCACAAAGCGGTTGCCGACCAGCCCGGTCATTGCGTCGGCAAGGTTGCTACAATCAGAAGAATTCATCACCATCAGTTGAGGTCCGTCCTTGCCTCTGGCTAAAATCGAGGTATCCAGAGTGCACAGCAGCATGGCGTCGCCGAGGTACAATCCAAGCCCCGGAGACTACAGGCCGCTCAATCTTCCGCTTCCATCATGAAGAGGCTCACCGTGGCAAAAGGACCCGTTACCGTGGCAAAAGAATCTGCGCCGGCTGACGCCAGCGCCAACACCGCGGACAGCGACTTCGTCGAGGTTCAGAAGGGCAAGCAGCGCAGGATCTACCTGACCCTGCGCATGAAGGAGATCCAGGCCGAGTTGAAGGGTCTGCAGGCCGAGCGCAAGGACGTCGTCGAGCGCCTCAAGGGCATCGAGGACCAGAAGGCACCGGAAGCCAAGGCCCTGAAGGAGCGCCGCATCTATCTGGCGCATCGCCCGGCCGACCTGCGCGCCGAGTTTGCCGCCGTGCAGCAGAAGCGCAAGGAAATGGGCTTGAAGCCCTGAGACTGCCGTTCGGCAGGAACGTAAAATGGCGCCTGCGGTGGTCTTCACCGCAGGCGTTTTCAATTAGGCACCGGAAGCGAGCGCGGGACCCAAGCGATCAGTCCCGCATCGAGCGATGCATCACGTCGACAAGCGGCGAGATAAGATATGAGGCGACCGTCCGCGCGTCGCCGATGATGTAGCTCTCGGTCGGCATGCCCGCGGTCAGCACGATACCGGGAAGTGACGCGACATCTTCATCATTGAGTTCCAGGCGCGCCATGAAGTAAGGCAGGCCGCTCGGCCCGTCGGTTTGCTGGTCCGGCGCCACGGTAAGGACCCTGCCGCGCAGGATGGGCAGTTGACGCGTACGGTACGACATGAGCCGCACATTCGACCGTTGACCGGCGATGACCTGCTCAATGTCGATCGGTTGCACATGGGCCTCGACGATCATCCGGTCGTTCGACGGGATCAAGTCCATCACCGCCTGACCCGCCTGGATCGAACTGCCGGGTGTGTACAACTGGATATTCGTGATCGTGCCATCTTCAGGTGCCACGACGTCACGCCGGCTCAGCACTTCCTCGGCGGCCAGCAGCGCCTGGCGCGCCTGCGCCACCATCGCCGAGGTCGTTTGCATGTCGTTCGCGATGTCCTGCTGGCGGTTCAGCCGCAGCGTGGCCAAGGTTGCCTCCCCCTGGGCAATCGCCTGCTGCAACTGGGCTTCCTGCGCCGTCAGTTGCTCTATGGTGGCGTTGTAGCCCTGCTCGGGCTCGATCAGTTCCAGCACCTGGAAGCGCGAGCCCACGCCGGTTCGCGCCAGGTCGCTGAAACCGCGGATACGCTCCCGGATCGCGGTACGCTGACGCTCGACGGCGGCGCGCTGGCGCGGAATACCGGACACCTGCGCCTTGAGAGCCGCAATCGCCGCAGTCTGAACCGCGACGTTGCCATCATATGCCTCCCAGCGCGCCGGAAACAGCCGCCGCTCAGTATCGATCAACTCGCGCAGGGTCGGGGTGGTCAGCGCGGCTTCGTCGATCTCCTTCGGTATCTCAAGGGTGCGCTGGTCGAGCTGTTCGGCCTGGAGCCTGGCGATGCGAGCCAGACCGCCCCAGTATTGGGACTTCGCCTGGTCGGCCGTTGCTTGCGCCTGGGTGGTATCGAGGCGGAACAGCACCTGACCGCGAGTTACCTTGTCGCCATCCTTGACAAGCATGGTGCGGACAACAGCGGATTCCAGCAGCGTGATGGTCTTGCGGCGCCCCTCGGCGATCAGGTTGCCGGGGGCGATGACCGCGCGTTCCAGCGGACTGATGCAGGCCCACAGCAGCAATCCGCCAACACTCGCCAACGTGATCAGCCCCGCAGCCCGCGCTGCAAGGCGAACCGACGGCATCGGATGCGCCAGTTCCAGTTCGGCCTCCAGGTCCTGCAACTGGCCCTTTGCCGTCGTATCGATCAAGGCACCCATCGGGTACGGCTCCTAGACATTCGGCTGCAAGGCAGGTTGCGGTTCGACACGTTCGCTGCGGTAACGGCCGCCGCCGAGAAGCTGCAGTTCCATGTCGGCCGTGTCGCGCCAGCGCGACATGTCGTGCGTGACCAGGAACACGATGGCGCCGCGCCGCCTCAGTTCCACCACCGCCGGCACCAGGGCCGCGAGCGTCGGGGCATCCAGCCCGACCTCGGGTTCGTCCAGCAGCACCAGCCCCGGGTTGCCGTAGACCGCCCGCGCCAGCGCGACCAGTCGTTGCTGGCCGCCCGAAAGCGTGCCGGCACCGGCATCCGTGTCGTAACCCTCGGTCAGGCGGCCGATCATGGTATGGGCGCCCACCAGGCGTGCGGCTTCCAGCGCGCCGGCGGTGTCGCCGGTGAAGCGGCCGATATTGTCCATGATGCTGCCGCGCAGCAGCTGCACGCGCTGTCCGAGGTAGCCGAGTTGGGGGCCAATCACGGCGCGCTCGGCGAGATGCATCGGCCAGCCGCGGTAGACGGCTGCGCCGCCAGCTGGTGTCACCAGTCCGACCAGGGCCCGCATCAAAGTGGATTTGCCGCTGCCGTTCCGGCCGGTGACGGCAACCACCGTGCCCGGCGGAACATGCATGTTGAGATTGGTGACCAGGGCGACGTCACGTCCCGGAATGGTCAGGCTCAGCCCGATGATGTCGAGCCCCTCCGCTTCCACCTCCGGCGCGGTAACCACTTCCGTTGGCATGCTGGCTGCGGTTTCGTGCAGACGTTCCATCGCCACCAGCGCTTGGCTCCAGCGCGACCAGCGGGACGATATGACTTCCACCGGATTGACCAGCCGCGCGAAAACAATGAATGACGCGATGAAGACACCTGGCGAGGACAGATTGTAGTTCACCAGATAAGTCGTGGTGGTGGTGATAACGACAAAGAAGAACTTGGTGGTGGCGCCGCTGAGACTGCTGAGGGTTTCGCTGCGATCAGCGGCGACCTCCTCAAGCTCTAGCGCCTCGCGCCGCTGAGGGAGCCAGTGCCGCACGATGCCGGGCAAAAGACCGAGCCCAAGCACTTCGTCCCTTCGTTGCAGATGACGTGCAAGTGTCGCATTGGCACGCGCCAGCAACCCCGCCGCCTGCTTCATCGGCTCCCGGTTCACCTTCAGGCTGTAGAGATTGATGCCGATGATCGAGACGAGCGCCAGGATGCCGATAGCGGCCAGGATTGGGGAAAACAGGTACAAAAACCAGAACGGCATCGGCAGCATGAACAACGCAAGACCGTCGGCTACGGCCGATCCCGCAATGAAGCTGCGCATCGTCGACATGTCGGAGAGCGTTGCAAATGCTAAGTCAGCTTGGCCAGTTCGGGATAAATAAACCGCTGCGTGCATGCACCGGAGAAAAAGCTTGCGGTCGGCGACGGCAGAAGCGGTCCGAATGATCTTCTGGTACTCGATCCTGATGACGATTCCGATAGCCTGGACCAACAGAAAAATACCGAGTAGCATTTCAAGCGTATTTAAATTCCCGGTTTCCATTACGCCGTCAATGACATGAAGCAGCAGCAACTGCCCGGACAAGCCCACGATGGCAAGGATCTGGGAGATACCCAGTAGGATCAGTGCCAGGGTCGTCAATTCGCGAGGTGTCATGCCGATCAGGGCGGCGAGGCCCAGATACCGCTCGCGCAGGGTCATGCGAGCACCGAGGTCTGGGCCTGAGCGACCGGAGCGGCCAGTCGGCGCCGGCTCGAAGCCGTCGGTGGCGTTCCGGCAGGACCCAGGCTGATCCCGTGGTCCGCTGCCTCCAGCAGGCCAGGCTCATGGGTAGAGAAGATCACCGAGGTGCCTTCCTGCTTCAGCAGCGCCAGCAACTGCCGCAGCCGAGCCAGGCCATCGGCGTCCAGCCAGGCGCCGGGTTCGTCCAGTACCACCAGTTTCGGCCGGCCATAGATCGCGCGCGCCAGGGCGATGCGTTGGCGTTGACCCGCCGACAGTGAATAATCGCCGAGCCTGGTGGAATAGCCATTGGGCAGGTTGACGATCACCTGATGGGCGCCGGCGCGCTGGGACGCCTCCAGCACCCTTTCCATGTCGGGTGGACCGAGCCGGGCGATGGCATCGGCCACCGTCCCGCTCACCAATCCCACATCCTGCGGCAAGAACCCGATATGGCGCGACAGGGCCACACGGTCCCATTGTGAAGTCGCGTGGCCGTCGAGGTAGCAACCGCCGGACGTGGGCTGCACGATCCCGATCAGTGCCCGCAGCAGGGTCGACTTGCCCGACCCCACCGGCCCGACCAACGACAGCGCCAACCCTGGCTCCAGCCGGAAACTGAGGTCGCGGATCAAGGGCTGGTGCATCCCCGGCAGCAGCACCGTGAGGTGATCCACCTCAAGCCGGCCTTCCGGACACAGGAAACTGCCCTCGACCTGGTCGCGCGCCTGCTGTCGCGTCGCCAGTGCCTGCAGCCGGGTCCA
Organism: uncultured Rhodospirillales bacterium; assembly: GCA_903843125.1. Lineage (GTDB taxonomy): Bacteria > Pseudomonadota > Alphaproteobacteria > Acetobacterales > Acetobacteraceae > CAIMOR01. Next base: position 16,481 of record CAIMOR010000171.1, on the reverse strand, counting down.
GGCGCCACGCAGGCTGGCGAGGTCCGCGGTGTTGCCCACCAGCATGGCGAACGGCAGGATCGCGGCGAGCGTCACCAGGTGCGCGTTCAACCCTGACGTCGTTCCCCCGAGCGGTATGCCGCTCAGTGAAAGGACGGCCATCAACACGATCGGCGACGGCTGAATGGTGTTGTCGAGGGCAAAGGCGAAGCTGTCCATCATGCTTTGCCGGCGCCGCAGCCGCTCAAGCGTACCCGTGCTCCGGGTCAGGTCCCCGACCCAGCGGCGGGTGAGGGCCGGCGCCATGCCCATGGCCTCGATCGATTCCGCGGCGTTCAGGCTGTTGCCGACATTGGCCATGACCTTCATGTGCGCGGTGTTTGCCGCTTCCAATTCGGTCAGCATGATGCGGTCGGTGGCCAGCGCCAGCAGCGCCCGCATGGTGATCATCACCGCGGCCAGCACCAGGAACGACCAGTGGATCACGATCAGCATCAGAACCAGCAGGGGCGTCATCGCTATTTCGGCCAGGCAGCTGAACAACGGACTGCGCATCTTCTGGACGACCCGGTCGACATCCTCCAGCGCCTGGGTCGGACTTTCGCCGTCCTCCATGGCCGAGGCCGACGCAATGACCGCCGGTGCGGAAAGCGTATGGGCGAAGCGGAATGAAGCGGCGTCGAGGATCCAGTGTTCGACGTGGTGCAGGCACACCATGGCCATGCACATGAACAGGACTGCCGTGCCCAGCACCGCGGCATCCAGGTCGCTCTTGGTGTAGACGGCGGTCGAGTGCATCGATGCCCGCGTCAAAGCATAGATGAAGTGGCCGAACATCAGCATGGCCGCCAGCAGCATCACGACGCCGACCACCGGCCCCATCTCGGCACGGGCGCGGGCCAGCGATGCCCGGAGCGACAGGTCGGGAGCAGCATGTTCGGCCGGTTGCGCCATCACGCCATATCCTCTTCGGTCCAGGCCGGCAGCGGTGCGTCGGCCCAACCCACCGCCTTGCCGAAGCTGGACGTGGTTGGTGAAGGTGAAGTGAAAGACACCCGCCTCATTCCGGCCTCCGCGCGACAGCGCAGCCCTGCACGGGCGGCACTCTATCGCCTAACCCGCGAACCGAATCAACCAAAGGTATCAATGGGAATGTTGCAGCTGCACCGTTGCGCAAGCGACTGATGCCGTTGGGGTTGGCGATGCCCGCAGTGATGTCAACCAGGCCGGTGCGGCCGTCGGACCGCCATCAAACTGACGCCGGCTCGGCCAGTGCCATGCCGCGGCGTCGCTGCCTTAAGCAGCAGCGCGAAAGCCTTCAGGACCCGGGCAGCACCCAGGCCTGAGCCGTATCACCAGGACCGCCTTCAGCTGCGGAATTGCGCCCCCGCGTCCACGTCCAGCGTGCTGCCTGAGAGGTAGCCGCCGCGCGGGCTGGCGCAGAACACTGCCAGGTCGGCAATCTCCTCGGCCTTGCCGGCGCGGCCGAGCGACAGGCCGCTCATCATCTCCTCCCAGCGGCTCTCATCGCCGAACTTGGTCTTTGCGCGCGCCTTGCTGAGCGTGATGATGCGGTCCGTCATCGTCGCGCCGGGCGCGATGCCGACCACGCGCACCCCCTTGTCCGTGCTGCGGCCGCCCAATGCGCCGGTGAAGGCGATCAGCGCCGCATTGCCCGCCGCGCCGCAGATGTAATCCGCCCGCGGCGCCCGCCCGGCCATGCCGATGATGTTGACGATAACGCCGGCGCCCTTGGCCTCCAGCCCCGGCAGATAGAGCTGGGTCAGGTGGATGTAGCCGAACACCTTCAGGTTCCAGGCTTCGATCCACTTCGGCAGACTGATGTCGTGCACCGTGCCGCCCGGAATGGCGCCGGCATTGTTCACCAGCACGTCGATCTCGCCATGCGCCTTGTACAGCCCCTCGCGCGCCGCCGGGTCGGAAAGGTCCGCCGCATGGGTAGCCACGTTGACGTTCCAGCGTGCCTTGATGCCGGCAGCCGCCTTGTCCAGCGCCGCGCCATCGCGGCTGGCCAGGATCACGTCGCACCCCTCGGCCGCGAAGGCCACGGCGCAGGCCAGGCCGATGCCCTTGGACGCGCCGGTGACCAGCACGCGCTTGCCGGCAATTTCCATTTCCATGAACGAATACCCCTTTTGCGGCCAGCCTAGCCTGCGGCAGCCTTGCCGCGAAGCGCCGAAACGCGCCCGGGCGCCGCCCCGCCTACGCTGTTTTGGCCGCTGCGGCGTCGCGCGCCGCCTGGCGGCGGCCGGCGACCCATTCCTCATGCAGATCGGCGATCCGCCAACGCCGCACCGGCAGCGGCGCCAACCTCCCCTCGGCCGCCAGGTCTTCCAGCATCGTCACCGCCTCGGCGATCCGATCGACGCGCAGGCCTGGGACAGCCATGACGTTCCAGGTCCACCAGCGCAGCGCCAGCAGCCGTTCGACCAGCGAGTCCTTGAAGCGCTGGCGGATCGGCCGGGCCGGCACGCCGCCGACCACCATGTAAGGAGGAACATCCGCCACCACCACGGCGCCGGCGGCGAGCACCGCGCCATCGCCGATGGTCACGCCACGGCGGATCGTGACGTTGGCGCCGATCCAGACATCGTTGCCGATGGTAACGCTGCCGCGCTGGCTGAACGGCGCCAGAGGCGCCTGGCGGGAGGCGCCGTTGACGTCGAGGTAATCGTCCCAGCCATGCACGTTGGGCACGTACAGCATCATCGAGGAAGAGAGGAAATGTTGCGGGTGGTCGTCCGGCCCGATGCAGAAGCCGTCGGCGATGGAACAGAACCGCCCGACCGAGGTCTCCGCCAGGAAGCCGGAGGTGTGGCCGTAAACGCCGGTATAGGCACCCACGGAAACCCGCTGGCCCACATGCCGCAGGGTAAGGCTGAGCGGCGCTTCGAGCTCGAGGTCGTTCCAGGCGCGGGCACCATAGAAGTGCAGCCCGATCCCCTGTCGCTGGCAAAGGGCGAAGAAATCATGCGGCAACCTGTCGAGTTCCCGCAGCGGCGGCTGCAGGCCCTGCACCACCTGCAACGGCCATTGCGGCCCGTTCTTGAACTTGGCGCTGACGACGATCCGGCCGGACACCAGGTCCTCGGCCGAAACCGCCCGGCGTAGCCCGACCATGAAGCCGCAATTCGCGCCCAGGTCCCGGCGCGGCCGATCGACCGGCCCGTGACCCAGGCGTTCGCCGCTGGCACTGTCGGTGACGAGAACGGTCGGCACCAGGTCCGGCGCCGGCTCGACGCACCGGACCCAGCCGGAAACGCTCTTGGCGTGCGGAATGCCGTCTACAAACCCTTCAAGCCGTCGGGTGCTCACGGCATCGCTCTCACGCCATCACTTTCGCCAAAGGCCAGCCGGTTGAACCGGCCTGTTCCGGCAGCCCGGTTCCGGCTGCGTCCTCAACCTGGATGAGAACATTCCATGCAGCATAACGCGGGCGGAATGCCGATGCCTAGTCCCGCTACAAGCGCGGGGTAATGCCGGCGATCCCCGTCGCCTGCTCCAGCGTCGCCAGCGCCACCAGGTAGGCGTAGCGCGCATTGTTCGCCGCCGACCGCGTGCCGTTCAGCGTGCGCAGCGCATCCATCACGTCCAGCAGGCTGCGCCCGCCGGCCAGGTAGGCCCGCTCGGAACTGGCATAGGCTTCCTCGGCCCGCGCCACCGCGCCGCCGCTGTACAGCCCCAGCAGCGCACGGGCCTGCTGGTATCCCGCCCAGGCGCCGGCGAAATCCGCCCGCGCCTGGAACAGCACCTGCCTTGCCTGGGCTTCCACCTGGGCCTGCTGCGCCGCGGCCACCGCCAGGTTGCCCTCGGTGATCGGCCGGGTGAAGATCGGGATCGACAGCGACAGCGCGAACTGGTTGTTCGCGTAGGGCGTGGCGTTGGAAATCTGCGGCAGGTTCTGCGGCAGCCGGGTGCGGTTCCAGCTGGCGCCCAGCGTCACGTCGCGCGACCGCGCGGCTTCCACCAGCAGCGTATTGGCCGCCGCCGCGCCGGCCTGGCGCAGCGCCACCAGCACATCCGGCCGATTGGGCACCGCCTGGGCCATCTCGTCCCGGCTCACGCCCGGGTCGGCGATGGTGTCGAACCGCCCGCGCACGTCGAAGGCGACCGGGCTCAGCACGGTTCGCACGGTGGTCGGTGCGTCGGCAGGCTCGGCGCTGCGGCCGGCAGGCGTGCCGCGGCCGGGGCGCACCGCCACCGCCGGCGCTTCCGGCACGGTCGTGGTGATGCCCAGCGCCGCAAGCGTTCCGGCCCCCGGCTGGAAAGCGCTGGCATCCGTCGCCAACAGGGCCGCCACGGCGGCGACGCCCTGCGCATAGGCCTGGGCGTTGTTGGTCACGTCGGCTTCGAACTGGATGCGGTTGGCCTGGAACCGCAGCAGGTCGCCTTCCGGAATGGCGCCGTCGCGCAGTTGGCGCCGCAGCAGCGCCTCGGTACGGTCAAGGCTGGCGCGGTTGGCCAGCGCTACCTCAAGGTTGGCCCGCGCCTGCAGCGCCGCCAGGAAGTTCTGCCGCAGCCCGAACAACTGGCCGCGCAGCGCGTCCAGCACCTGGGTCTCGGCGACCGTGATGTTCTCCTCGGCCAACCGGGTCCGCAGCGTGCGCTTGCCGCCACGTTCCACCAGTACCGAGAGCGCGGCGTTGACGTTGTTCTGCGGGCCCAGGCCGCGGGCACCGTCGAAGGCGTTGCGCTGGGTCTCGTTGAACTGCGCCGACGTATTGCCCACCGTCACCTGCGGCGGCGGCAGCGCCGCGGCCACCAGGCGCTGGGCCCGGGCGGCATCGACACCCTTGCGCGCCGCCAGCACCACCAGGTTGCGCTCCACCAGCAGCTTCTCGGCCGCCTCAAGGGTGACCACCGGGGTGCCCGGCGGCAGCGGCAGCGGCCGCATGCCCGGCGCAGTCGCCGGCGCATTGCGCGGCTGCGCCATCGCCTGCCGCAGCCCTGGTCCGGCGCCGGTCGGCACCCCGCCCAGCAGCACCCCAAGCCCCACCACCACGGCGCCACCGCGCCGCAAAACGTCCACGACGCTACGCATAGCCATCATCCTTGCCCGGCGTCGATGCCGTCAGTCGATACGCGCGGCGCGATCGATGAACAATGCGCCGCCCGTCACCACCCGGTCGCCCGGCGCCAGCCCGTCCAGCACCTGGAACGTGTTGCCCGAGCGCAGCCCCAGCGTCACCTTGCGCAACTCGAAGGTCCGGTCGTCCAGCGCGCGCCAGACGCTGGCCTCACTGCCGCGGAAGATCACCGCCTCCAACGGCAAGCCGACACTGCGCATGGCCTCGCCGACCTCGATCTGGAAGGTGGCGAACATCTCCGGCTTCAGCAGCCGGTCGGGGTCCTGCACTTCCGCCCGCACCGTCAGGCGGCGCGTCGTCGCGTCCAGCCCGGTGCCCAGCGTGGTGATCCGCGCGTCGAACACCTTGTCCGGCAGCGCGCCGACACGCACCACCACGCTCTGCCCCAGCCGCATGGCCGGGGCATCAACCTCGCGCACCGCCGCGACCAGCCACATCGTGGACAGGTCGGACAGGGTGAAGACCGGGTCGGTGCCGCCGGTGGAAAGCCACTGCCCCGGCCCGACGTGGCGCTGCGTCACGGTGCCCGCGATCGGCGCCACGACCGGCACGATGGCGTTGACCCGGCGGGTCTGCTCGATCCGCGCGATTTCCTCGGGTGGGCGGCCCAGCACGCGCAGCTTGTCGCGCGCCGCATCGCGGGTCGCCTCGGCGCTTTTCATGTCGGCCTCGGCGCTGCGCGCCGCCGCCCGCGCCTGCTCCACGTCCCGCTGAGACGCCGCCCGCGCCGCGAACAGGCTGCCCTGCCGGCGTTCCTCGCGCAGCGCCTGGTCCAGCGTCACCCGCGCCTTGTTCGCCGCATCCACCGCCGCCAGCAGGTCGTTCGCCGCCCCCGCCAGGTCGGTCGTCTCCACCTCGAACAGCGTGTCCCCGGCCTTCACGTCCTCGCCCAGCCGCGCCATGGCCCGCACCACGCGGCCGTTGTACGGCGTGAACACCGGCGTCGACCGGTCGTCGTTGTAGGCGATGCGCCCCTCGGCGATGCGTTCGGCGCGGAACTCGCGCACCGCCATCGCCTCAACCCGAAGCGCCTTCACCTCGTTGTCGTTCAGGCGGAACTGCCCGGGCGGCAGCGCCGGGCCGGTAGGGGTGGCCGGCGCGCTGGCGTGTTCATCGCCACCGCCGAACAGATACCAGCCCGCCCCGGCCGCAACCACCACGGCGGCACCGGCCAGCAACCAGCGGCGGCGCTTGGCCGGCGGTTCGGCCGCCGGCGGTGGTGGCGGCGCGCCGGTGGGCAGGCCCTCGACTTCCTCGGGTGCCGTATTGGGCAGCAGGCCGTGCGTCGGGTGAGAGGCCGCCTGATGCCCGGCGTCGCCGGCCGGCTGTTGGTGAATCACGTTCATTGTCGTCCCAGATCCAGCCCGGCGGTCAGTCAGCGATGGCCGACAGCCGGGTCTCCCTACCAGGGAGCGGCCATCCGCCATACAGCATCGCTACCATGGCATCATGCGCGCCCCAAGCTTACCGGATTGGTGGGGGAAAGCTGAAACCATCGCAACAACGCAGATTTCGTCGGTCAGATGTCCAACTCGATCAGGAAGGGGCCGGGCCGCGAAAAACTCTGCTCCATCAGGTCGGTGCAGCCTTCCAGCGTATTGGTCCGGGCGGCTTCCACGCCCATGCTGTTGGCCATCTGCACCCAGTTGAGATCGGGGTTGCCCAGGTCCAGCATATCCATGGCCGTCCGCCCCGGATTGGCCCCGACATTGCGGTATTCGCCCAACAATATCTGATACTTGCGGTTGGACAGCAAAATCGTCGTCACCGGCAGCCGCTCGCGCGCCTGGGTCCACAGACCCTGCACCGTGTACATGGCGGAACCATCCGCCTGCGCCGCGATCACCCGCCGCCCCGGTGCCCCGATCGCGGCCCCGATGGCAACCGGAATGCCGAAGCCGATGGCACCACCACAATTCATCAGCCAGTCATGCGCCGGCGCCGCATGGGTGAAGGGGAAGAAGCCGCGGCCATAGGTCACCGCCTCGTCCACCACGATGCTGTGCTCCGGCATCACCGAGGCGATGGCCCGCGCCAGCCCCTCCGGGGAAAGCGCACCGCGCTGTCGCTCCGGCCGCGGGCCGTTGTCCGGCATCGGCACCTGCGGCGCGCCGAGGTCATCGGCCACCGCCCGCAGCGCCGCCTCGGCGTCGTGCTCGTAGCGGGTCAGCACGGCGACATTGGCGTCGGCCGGGTACAGGATGCTGGGCTTGCCGGGGTAGCCGAAGAAGCCGACCGGCGCCTTGGCATTGACCAGCACCAGATGCTCGACCCACTTCAACGCCTCGGTCGCCTGCTCCACCACATAGGGCACGCGTTCCAGCGGCAGGCGGCCCTGGCCGCGCTGCACCCTGGCGTTGCTGCCCTCGCACATCAGGCGGGCGCCGGTGGCCATGGCAATGCGATGCGCCTGGCGCTGCGCGCCTTCCTTCAACGCCGGGCCGCCGAGCAGCAGCAGCACGTTCCGCTTCTCGCGCAGCAGGCGCGCCACCTGCTGCACCGCATGCGGGTCCGGCATCGGCACCGGCGGCACCGCGAGCGCGGGCGCCACCACGCCGCCCTCGCCCCATGACGAATCGGAGGGCAGGATCAGCGTGGCGATCTGCCCCGGGCTGGTTCGCGCCACCTGCACCGCCTGCGCCGCGTCGGCGCCCACGTCCGGCGCGCTGGCCGAGACCTTGACCCAGGCGGAGACGCCGCGCGCCCAACCCTCGGTATCGGCCGTCAGCGGCGCATCGAAGATGCGGTGGTAGGTCGCCATGTCGCCGGGGATGTTGACGATGCCGCTGCGCGCGCGCCTGGCGTCGTGCAGGCCGGCGAGGCCATTGGCCAGGCCCGGGCCGCAGTGCAGCAGCGTCGCCGCCGGCTTTTCCGCCATGCGCCAGTAACCATCGGCCGCGCCGGTGACGATATTCTCCTGCAGCCCCAGAACGCAGCGCATGCCCGGCACCCGGTCCAGCGCGGCGACGAAGTGCATCTCGCTGGTGCCGGGGTTGGCAAAGCACACGTCGACCCCGCTGCCCAGCAGGGTGCTCACCAGGCTCTCGGCTCCGTTCACGGCGGTATCTCCCAACGATCGTCCGCCAAGGTGCTTGAGGCTGCCCCGCCCCGCAAGGCGTGGATTGCGCTGCCCCGGCGGTCGGTCCCGCCCGCCGGCGATACGAATTCCTGGCCCGGGCCATCGGCCCCGCGCTAGGCTGACCATAACGGGGGAGTTTGTCTGGCCATGCTCAAGACCATCATCGTCGGCTTCGTCGCCGGCTTCATCGCCACCCTGGTATTCCACCAGGGCACCGCCTTCCTGCTGTATCATTTCGGCAACGACATGCCCTCGGTGGTCAGCGTCTTCGGCCGCACCGCCGCACCGTTCAACATGGCGCCGACCAAGCCCTTCGGCGTGCCGGTGGTCATCAGCCAGGCATTCTGGGGCGGTATCTGGGGCATCGTGCTGGCCAGCATCCTGCGTCGTGCCCGCCTGCCGGACCTGGCCTTCGGCGCCATCTTCGGCGCCCTGGCGCTGACCTTCGTCGCGGTGACGCTGGTACCCTACCTGAAGGGCCTGCCGACCTGGAACGGCGCCATCCCCTGGCGCGGCCTGCTGTACAACGGCGCCTGGGGCTGGGGCACCGTGCTGCTGCTGCGCCCGCTGCAGGCGCGCGGCTGAACGCCTGGCCAGCCGGGCATCCTTGCGCCAGCGGCAGTTCATGCCACCTTGTCCCGCTGGGGCAACATCCCCGCCAGGCAAGGGAGCACCCGCAATGTCAAGGCAACGCTTCATCGTCTCGCGCCGTGCCGCGTTGGGGCTCGCCGCCGGCCCCGTGCTGGTGGCGGTGGCGCCGCGCGCCTTTGCCCAGCCGCGGCTGGACAAGGTCAGCTTCGTCACCAACTGGCGCGCCCAGGCGGAACACGGCGGCTACTGGCAGGCCCAGGAAGCCGGCCTCTACCGCGCCGCGGGGCTGGAGGTGGACCTGCGCTCGGGCGGCCCGCAGATAAACCTGTCGCAGCTGCTGCTCGGCGGCAGGGTCGACATGTCCATGGGCAATGGCCTCGGCGCGCTGAACTTTGTGCGGGAGAACATCCCGTTCTGCTGCATCGCCGCGATCTTCCAGAAGGACATGGCGGTGCTGCTGGGCCACCCCGGCACGCTGCCGAACTTCGAGGCGCTGCGTAACCGCCCGATCCTGCTCGGCGCCGAGACGCGGGCCACTGCCTGGCTGTTCCTGAAGCAGAAATACGGCCTGAAGGACGAGCAGGTTCGCCCCTATACCTTCAACCCGCAGCCCTTCCTGGCCGACCGCACCGTGGTGCAGCAGGGCTACCTGGGCAGCGAGCCCTTCACCATCCGCCAGGCCGGCGTGAACCCGGACGTGCTGCTGACCCACGACGCGGGCTACGAGGACTACGGCACCACCATCAACATCAGCCGCAAGCTCATCGGCGAACGGCGCGAGGTGATCCAGCGCTTCGTCGACGCTTCCCTGCATGGCTGGGACCAGTACCTGAAGGGGCCGGCCGGCGGCTTCGACACCACGGCCGCCAACCGCGCCATCCGCGCCCAGAACACCGACATGCCGGCCGAGGTCATCGCCTATGGCACCCGCATGATGAACGAGGCCGGCATCGTCCGCTCCGGCGATGCCGCCCGGCTCGGCATCGGCGCCATGACCGAGGCGCGCTGGGGCAGCTTCTTCCGTGCCGTCTCCGCCGTGGGCGTGCTGCCGGCCAGCCTGGATTGGAAGCGCGCCTATGACCTCAGCTTCGTCAACAAGGGCATCGGCCGCGCGTGACACCGCCCCTGGTCAAGCTGGACTCCGTCGGCAAGCGCTTCGGGCACGGTCCCGGCGGAGGGACGCAGGCGCTGGCGGCGGTGAACCTGACCATCGCCCGCGGTGAGTTCCTCGCCATCCTCGGCCCCTCCGGCTGCGGCAAGTCCACCCTGCTGCGGCTGCTGGCCGGCCTGGCGCAGCCCAGCAGCGGCACGCTGCACTGGAGCGCACCACCGGGGCCACGAGACATCGGCTTCGTCTTCCAGGAAGCCACGCTGTTGCCCTGGGCCGATACGCTGACCAACACCGCCCTGCCCCTCCGCCTGGCCGGCACGCCCCAGCCGGAACGCGAGGCCCGCGCCGCGGCGGCGCTGGCCGCCGTCGGCCTCGCCGGCTTCGAGCGCTCGCTGCCGCGCGAGCTCTCCGGCGGCATGCGGATGCGCGTTTCCATTGCCCGGGCGCTGGTCACCAACCCCGCCGTGCTGCTGATGGACGAACCCTTCGCCGCACTGGACGAACTGACCCGCCACAAGCTGAACGACGACCTGCTGGCGCTCTACGCCCGCGCCGGCGTCACCGTGGTCTTCGTCACCCACTCGGTCTCCGAAAGCGTCTACCTGGCGTCGCGCGTCATCGTCATGGCGCCGCGCCCCGGCCGCATCGCGCGGGAATTGCTCATTGCCAGCCCGTCACCGCGGCCCGAGGGCTTCCGCACCTCCGTCGGCTATGCCGAGCTCTGCCGCGACGCCTCCCTGGCGCTGGCCGAGGGGTTGGCCGAGGGGGTGGCCTGATGGACCGCGCCGCCCCCGCCGTGCTTGGCCTGCTGCTGCTGGCGCTGTGGGAAGGCTTGGTCCGCGCCCTCGACGTGCCGCCCTATGTCCTGCCCGGCCCGCTGGCCATCCTCGGCGCGCTGGTGGAGGACCGCGAGCTGTTGGCGACCTCCCTGCTGGTCACGCTGAAGATCACCGTGCTGGCGCTGCTGCTGGCGGTTTCGCTCGGTGGCCTGCTCGCCATCGGCTTCGCGCAGTCCCGCATCGTGGAGCGCGCGCTGTTCCCCTACGCCGTCATCCTGCAGGTCACGCCCATTGTCGCGATCGCGCCGCTGCTGCTGATCTGGGTCGACAACGTCACCGTCGCACTGCTGATCTGCGCCTGGATCGTCGCCTTCTTCCCGATCCTGTCCAACACCGTGCTGGGCCTGAACAGCGCCGACCGCAACTTGGTTGAGCTGTTCCAGCTGTATGGCGCCAGCCGCTGTCAGACCCTGCTGCTGCTCCGCCTGCCAACCGCCCTGCCCTATTTCCTGGCCGGGCTGCGCGTGGCCGGCGGGCTGGCGCTGATCGGCGCCGTGGTAGCGGAGTTCGTCGCCGGCGCCGGCGGCACCGGCAGTGGCCTGGCGTTTCGCATCCTGGAGGCCGGGTACCAGCTGAAGGTGCCGCGCATGTTCGCGGCCCTGGCGCTGATCTCGGCCTGTGGCATTGCGATCTTCGCCCTGCTCGGCCTGCTGCAGCACCTGCTGTTGCGGCGTTGGCACGAAAGCGCCCGGGAAACCGAGGGCTGAGTCCACCGCGGTAAGATTCTGCCTGCATAATGGTACAGGATCGCCCCGGCCTGCACGCGTCCCGCGCGCAAGTGGAAGAACGTTCGTAAAACTTCAACTATTGGCGATTGCGCTGCCGCCCGGACCGCGCCAGGAGTCGGGGACAAGGAGACAAACCGGCCGCCGCGCGGGACCCCCCCTGTCGCAGGATGGCCATACTGGGAGTTCCGCGTTGGCAGCCAAGCAGCAAGGCCGCAGAGGCACGCCAAGCGCCGCCGCCAGCGGCCAGCCGCGCCGGTTCTTCCGCCCGCGCCAGCTGATTTTGCGCGACGGCGACCAGGTTCACGGCGTCTTCCTGGCGCCCTGGCTGCAGAAATCCATCGCCTGGATGCTCGCCCTCGGCCTGATCTGGGCCAGCGTCGCCAGCCTCGGCCTCTGGTACCAATCGCAGCAGGCCGATGAGGCCGCCGAGGCGTTCCGCAACGCCATCGCCGACCTGTCCCGGCAGCAGATGCGCATCGCCGATATCAGCAGGGGGCTGGAAGGCCAGCGCGCCACGCTCGGCCGCCTGCTGGCCGAAGGCGCCGAGCGCCGCCAGCAGGCCGGCGAAGGCCCGCAGCCACTGCCCGCGCTGGAGACCGAGATCGCCGGCCTGCTCGGCCGCATCGGCGAGTTGGAAGGCTCGCTGGACGGCATCCGCAGCAGCCTGGACCTGGCCCATGCCGACCGCCAGGCCATCGCCCGCGAGCGTGAGGCCATGGCCGAACGCCTCCGCCAATCCGAACGCCACGCCGCCGAGCGCCTGCGCGAGGCGGAGCGCCTCGCGGCTGACCGCCTGCGCGACGCCGAGCGCCTGGCGGCCGAGCGCCAGCATGGCCTGGAACAGCAGCTTGCCGCCGCACTGCAGGCGCAGGAGGACACGCTGGCCGGGCTGCAGCGCCGCACCTCCACCACCGTTGCGGAGGTCGAGCGCATCCTCGGCGAGGCCGGGCTGGAACCTGCCCGGCTGCTGCCAGCGCCCCCACCACCGCCCCCCGGGGCGCCGGCCGAGCGACCGCGCCGCGGCCGCGGCGGCCCCTTCGTGCCGGCCGCGCTGGTGCTGGCGCCACCGCCGCAGACCCCCCTGCAGCAATCGGCGCGGGGCGTGGAGCAGCAGGTTGTCTGGTTGCAGCGCCTGGCGCGCCTGCTGGAAGCAACGCCGATCTCGGTGCCGCTGGCCAGTGGCTATCAGGTGGAAAGCGGCTTCGGCCGGCGTTCGGACCCCATCCGCAATCGCGCCGCGCTGCATACCGGCATCGACCTGTCGGACGACCACGGCACGCCGGTGCATGCCACGGCGCCGGGCAAGGTCACCGTCGCCGGCTGGGAGAACGGCTATGGCCGCGTGGTCGAGATCGACCACGGCTTCGGCCTGCGCACCCGCTATGCCCACCTGGCCAGCATCGCGGTGGAGGTGGACCAACAGGTCGGCCGCTTCACCCGGGTGGGCGGCATGGGCAGCTCGGGGCGCAGCACCGGCACCCACCTGCACTACGAGGTGCTGCTGCACGGCCAGCACCTGGACCCCGCCCGCTTCATGCAGGGCGCCTATGTCCGCCACGCGCCGGCGCTTCCCGCCTCCAGCTCCGCCACTTCCAACGCAGGGAACGGCCACGGCCGTTGACGCCATGTTCGGTTCGACCAAGAAGCCCGATGCCAAGCCTGCCTCCGGGGGCAGCAACGGCCGTTCGCGCGTGCCCTCGATCATCAGCGCCGACACCACGCTGACCGGCGACCTGCGCAGCACCGGCGAACTCCACCTAGATGGCACCGTTGAAGGCGATGTCCATGCCGACCGCCTGGTGATCGGCGAGACGGCGGTCATCAAGGGAAACGTGCAGGCCGACACGGTGCGGGTCTGCGGCAAGCTGGACGGCAACGTCACCGGCCGCGAGGTGGTGCTGACCGCCAGCGCCCGCATGACCGGGGATATCCACCACGAGGTGCTGACGCTGGAGCCGGGCGCGCGCTTCGCCGGCGCGGTGCGCCACATGGAAGCCGGCAAGGCCGCGCCGGCGGTGGGCGTGGTGCCGCTGCGCAACGCCGAACCCGCATTGGCCGCCCCGAAGGGCCCCAGCGCCGCTGCCTGAGCGCCACTGGCTGAGCGCTGCCGCCTGAAGCGCCGGCCGTCGGCGTCAGGCGCTGTCGCGGTCGGCCACCACCATGGGCTCCAGCAGTTCCTCCGCCTCGCGCTTCAGCTTCAGGTAGCTGCGCATCGCCAACGGCACCATGGTGGCGTAGATCAGGCCGCCGGCGGCCAGCGCCACCCAGGGTTCGCTGACCAGAAGCGCGATATAGGCCGCCACGCCGAGCAGCAGGGGCAGCACGTATTCCGCCGGCACCTTGAAGTTCTTGAAGCTCCAGGTCGGCAGCGTGCTGACCATCAGCGCGCCGACCGCGACCAGGAACACCACCGCCACCGCCTTGTGGCGCACCAGTTCGGCCAGCACCGGCAAATCCCATTCGCGCAGCGCCAGCGAGGCGAACAACGGGAACAGCACCAGCCCGGCCCCCGCCGGCGCCGGCACGCCGGTGAAGAAATTCTGCGAGTAGGCCGGCTTCGGTGGCGCAGCGCCCAGCGTCAGCGGGCCCTCCACGATGCTGGCGTTGAACCTGGCCAGCCGCAGCGCGCTGCACACCGCGAACATCAGGCAGGGCGCGAAGCCCAGGCCATGCAGGTCGTGCAGCGTCCACAGGTACAGGATAAGCGCCGGCGCCACGCCGAAGCAGAGGAAGTCCGACAGGCTGTCGAACTCGGCGCCGAACCGGCTGGTCGCCTTCAGCAGCCGCGCCAGGCGGCCGTCCAGCCCGTCGATCACCGCGGCCACCACGATCAGCGCCGCCGCCTGGTGCCACAGCCCGTCCAGCGCAACCCGGATGGCGGTGAGCCCGGCGCAGAGGCCGAGCAGCGTCATCAGGTTGGGGATCAACCGGTTGAAGCTGGGGCCCTTGTAGCGCGGCCTGGTGCGCGGCCGGAACCGCCGCAGCCGGCCGCGAAAACCGGGCTTGCCCGGCCCGCCGCCGATGCCACGGCCAGTGGCGCTCACGCCCGCAGGTCCGCCAGCACGGTCTCGCCACCGATCATCGTCTGGCCTTCCAGCACCAGCGGGCGCACGCCGTCCGGCAGATACACGTCGGTGCGGCTGCCGAAGCGGATGATGCCGAAGCGGTCGCCGGCGCGGAGCATGTCGCCCTCCCGCGCATCGCACAGGATGCGCCGTGCGATCAGCCCGGCAATCTGCACCACCGCCAGGTCCCGGCCATCGGCCAGCCGGATGGCCAGCGCGTTGCGTTCATTGTCGACGCTGGCCTTGTCCAGGCTGGCATTGACGAAGGCGCCGTGGCGGTAGGCGATGCGGGTGACCACGCCATCCACCGGGCTGCGGTTGACGTGCACGTCCAGCACCGAGAGGAAGATCGCGATCCTCATCCGCGGCGCGGGGCCAAGGCCCAGTTCCTCCGGCGGCACCGCCATGGTCACGCCGGTCACCCGGCCGTCGGCGGGCGCCAGCACCAGCCCGGGGCGGACCGGCGCCACCCGTTCGGGGTCGCGGAAGAAATACAGGCAGAAGCCGACGAAGGCCAACCCCAGCCAGAACAGCCAGTTGCCGAGGAACAGCAGCCCCACCAGCGCGGCCACGCCGCCACCGATGAGGAAGGGTTTGCCGGCCGGATGCGGCGGCGCCAGCACCATGGCAAGGCTACGGGTCAAAGACATTGTGTCGCGGTTTATGGTCCTTTCACCATGCATGGACAACCCTGCGGCGCCATGAACGCCCTGACCCTCGGTCCCTTCTCCGTCGACCGCGACGGCATCCTGCGCCCCCTGGACCCGGGGGCCTTGCCCGCTTTGCATTTCGCCTGGCGCGGCCGTGCCTGCGATGCCGAGCTGGATGGCGGCCTGCTGCGGCTGGCCAGCGCCGCCGCGCGCATCCCATCCTCGGCCGAACCGGGGGCCGACCGCAGCCGCGCCTTCGCCGAGCTGGCCAGCCTGCCAGCCCTGCTGCCCCGGGGCTGGACGGTGAAGCTGATGCCCGACCACCGGGTGAAGCTGGAATCGGAGGCGCGGCTGGAGACGCCGCCCACCGCCACCAGCCTGATCGCCGCCATGGTCCGCTTCGCGCTGGCGCTGGACCCCTACCTGGACCGGCTGGAGGATGCCGGCGTCAGGTAGCCGGACGCCGCCTGCGGCCCGGTGGCGTCAGCGTGGCGTCGGCAGCGCGAAGACCTGGCCCGGATAGATCCGCGAGGGGTCGCGGATCTGGTCGCGGTTGGCCTCGTAGATGACGGTGTAGCGAACGCCGCGGCCATAAGCCAAGCGAGACAGCCGCCACAGGCTATGACCGGGCTGCACCACCACGCGGCCATCGCGCAGCAGGTCCTGCGGCACCGTGTCGCGCTGGAACGGCACCTCCACCCGGGCCAGCACCACGCCGGTGGCGGAAAGCTGGTCGGCCCGCAGCAGGTGCCGCCCAGGCCCCGGTTGCGTCGCCGGCGTCAGGTTCCAGCGGCCCACCGCATCGGCCCGGGCATCGCCCAGCAGGTCGGGCCCGACATACAGCCGCACCGTGCTGCCGGGCGTCGCGCCGCCGGCGAATCGCATGGCGCCGGCGTCGTCGTAGTCCACCACATCCACCGAGAGCCGGCCCTGGTCGGCCGCCGGCACCGGCGCCTGCAGCAGGCGCGGTGCCGAATCGGTCGCGGCCGGCGGCAACAGCATCGCCAGCGGACCGGGCGGGGCGGCGGGGCTGGCCTGGTCCGCCACGGGGGCGGGACCGCTCGGGGTCGCCGGCCGCTCCGGCACCAGCAGCACCACGGTCTCCGGGCCGGGCACCGGGTCCTGGCCGGCAACCCGCGCGGTCAGCGCCAATTCCCGCACACCGGGGGCCAGCGGGTCGTTCGGCAGGATCACCCATTCGCCGCGGGTGTCGGCCCTGGCGCGCCCTAGCTCGCGGCCGCCCTCGCTCAGCATGACTTCGGCGCCGGGTTCGGCCCTCCCGGCTGTCACCAGCGCGCCGCGGGCACCGATTCGCGCAACATCGAAGCGCG
>CAIMOR010000170.1 GCA_903843125.1 uncultured Rhodospirillales bacterium | reverse complement strand
GGAGGTGGCGCCGCTTCACGCGGCGACGAGGGGGGCGTCGCGGGCAAGGGCGACGGGGCGGGCCGGTACTTCTCCGGCTCCAGCCGCGCCTTCAGGTGGGCCAGCAGCGGGAAGGCGCCGGCGCAGAGCGCGATCAGCAGGCCGAGCGAGCCCTCCCGCCAGCCGCCGCGGCCGACATAGCTCTTCACCGCGCGGGAGGCGGCGCGGCGCAGCGCATTGGCCAGGCTGCCCGCGCCGCCGCCGGCCAGCAGGTCCATGGCCTTGGCGTTGGAGTAGCTGTCCACCCGGCGCCACATGTCGGAGATGTCGGCGTCCAGCGCGTGGTGGATGCCGGCCTCGGTGATGCGCTCGCCCTCGGTGCCGGTGTAGTCGACGCCGGGGTGGACGCGCTGGGCGCGCCAGTGCTTGGCGCCGCGACGGAACAGGATCGGCTTCAGCGTGGTGCCGATGCCGCCCTCCCAGCCATGCCGCACCAGGCGCGGGCCGACGAAGTTGTCGATGCGGACGCGGTGGAAGCCGTGCGGCGAGGTGGCGATGGTGCGGCGAATGGCGGCCCAGAGTTCCGGCGGCACGATCTCGTCGGCGTCCACCTCCAGCACCCAGTCCGTGGAACAGGCGGCGATGCCGGCGTTGCGGCGGGCGCCTTCCACCGGCCATTCGCCTGCCAGCACCGTGGCGCCGGCGGCGCGGGCGACCGCGGCGCTGGCGTCCGTGCTGCGGTCCAGCACCACCACCAGCGCATCGGCCGGGGCCAGGGCGGCGAGGCAGGCCGGCAGGCGCGCGGCCTCGTTGCGGGCCACCACCAGGGCGGTGATGCTCATGCCGGGACTTTCGGGCGCAGCAGGGCCTCGGCGCCGGCCAGGGCCATGTCCACCGTCAGGCCGGGCATGGAGTGCAGCGCCGGCGCCTCGGGCGCGGCCACGTAGGCGGCGCGGCGGCCGGCGGGGGCGTATTCGCCGACACGGGAGGGGCCGAACAGCCCGAGCGTCGGCGCCCCGGTGGCGGCGGCCAGGTGCATCAGCCCGCTGTCATTGCCGACGAACAGCGCGCTGCGGGCCATGATGGCGGCGACCTGCGGCAGCGCCAGCCGGCCCACCGCATCCACGGCGCGGTCGCCCAGCGCGGCCAGCACGGGCGCGGCCATGGCGGCTTCCTGCGCGCCGGGGCCGCCCAGCACCACGGCGCGGGCGCCGGCCAACGCGCCACCGGGGGCCGCAAGCGCGCGGTACAGGCCGATGAAGCCCTCGGCCGGCCAGGTCTTCCTGTCCCAATTGCTGGTGGGACCCAGGGCGATCCAGGGGCCGGGGCCGGGCATCAGGCGGGCGGCGTCGGCGTCATCCTGCGCGTTGAACCAGGCCACCGGCAGCGGCGGCGGCTGCACGCCCAGCAGCGCGGCCAGGTGCTGCACGCGCGGCACCGGCTTCGGCGCCGTCTCGGCGGTCTCGCCTTCCTTCACCTCGGCCCGGCCGCCGCGCAGCACCAGCCGGCGGCCGGCGCGCAGCACATAGGCGGTGGCGGAGCCGCGCAAATCCACCACCAGGTCCCAGCGGCGCGGCACCACCAGGCGCAGCAGGTCCCACCAGTGCAGGCTGTAGCGGCGCTTGGCCAGCACGATCAGGCGTTCCAGCTGCGGCATGCGGGCGAAGACGCCGGCGGCCACCGGGCCGCAGACCACGGTGACGCGCGCCGCCGGGTGCTGCCGCAGCAGTTGGGCCAGGATGCCGGTGGAGATCACCGCATCCCCCACCCGGGTGGAGGTGATGAACAGGATACGCACGGCGCCGGGTTTATCCGAACATCGCTTGCACGGCGACCCTTTCGGGGCCACTTCCCACCGATGCCGATTGCAGTGTTGCCGGAGCGGGGGGTGGTGGAACTGATGGGCGAGGACGCCCCAGGGGACGCCCAAGCCTTCCTGCAGGGCCTGGTCTCCAACGACGTGACCGAGGCCGCGCCGGGCCATGCCCTGTGGGCCGAGCTGCTGACGCCGCAGGGCAAGTGGCTGGCGGACTTTTTTGTCAGCGCCGAGGCCGGCCGGCTGCTGCTGGATTGCGAGCGCGCCCAGGCGCCGGAGCTGGTGCGGCGGCTGACGCGGTTCCGGCTGCGCGCCAAGGTGGCGCTGCGCGACGCCAGCGCCGATTTCGCCGTGCTGGCCGGCTGGGGAGGCGCCGCCGCGCCGGATGGGGCCGCGCCGGACCCGCGGCTGGAAGCGGCCGGCTGGCGCTGGCTGGCGCCGGCCGGCACCACCGGCGACGCTTCGGCCGCGGACTACGACCTGCACCGGCTGGCGCTGGGCCTGCCGGATGGCAGCCGCGACCTGGAGGCCGAGGCCAGCATCCTGCTGGAAGCCGGCTTCGACGAGTTGCACGGCGTTTCCTGGACCAAGGGCTGCTACATGGGCCAGGAGCTGACCGCGCGCACGCGCTATCGCGGCCTGGTCAAGCGCCGCCTGGTGCCGGTGGGCGTGACCGGGCCGCTGCCGCCGCGCGGCACGCCCATACTGCTGGCCGGCGCCGAGGTGGGCGAGATGCGCTCCGGCCGCGACGGCCTGGGCCTGGCGCTGCTGCGGCTGGGCGCGCTGCGGGCGCCGGCGCTGGAGTGCGGCGAGGCGGTGCTGGTGCCGCGCCCGGCCGCCTGGATGACGCTGCCCGCCGAGGGCTGACGCGGCGCGGAACGAAACCTTAACCCGCCGGGGCCATGGTGCCGCCATTCCCGCGGGAGGCGGCATGGACAGCGACCGAGTTTCCCGCGCGGCCCGGGTGGCGGCCGCCTCCCCTGCCCTGCACAAGGGGGCATCGCCGGAAAAGGCCAATGCCTTCAAGCAGGCGATGGCCCGCGCCATGGACGGCGCCGGGCCGGATGCGCCGCCGGCCCGGCCGCCGCGCACCGCCG
>CAIMOR010000169.1 GCA_903843125.1 uncultured Rhodospirillales bacterium | reverse complement strand
CGCGGCCGCCTCCGCCGCCGGGCCGGGGCCGTAGGCCAGGCTGTCATCGGCGGCCAGCGCGAAGGTCGAGACTCGGGGCAGCGGCGGCGTGGCCGGGGCTGCGGACGGCCCGGGGGCGGCCACCGCTTCCGCTGCGGCCGGCGGATCGACGAAGGGCGGCGGCGGCAGGCCGGCGGTCCTGGACGCGGGGTGCCCGGCTGGCGGCGCGGCGGCCTCGGCCAGCGGCGGCGGGGAGAGGCGGGACATCAGCCGGGCGATGGCGTTGCCGCCGGGGTGGAAGCGGATGCGGTCGATCAGCGCGGCGCGCAGCTCCGCGGAAAGCCGGGCCTCGTCGCGGGAGACGCCGACCAGGGCGCCATCGCCGTCCCGCTCCAGGCTCAACAGGGCGTCGTTCAGGCTGACCAGGCTCTCGGTGTCGATGGTCAGTTCGCTGCCGGTCAGGTGGCAGGCCACCAGGCGGCGCAGCATGGCGGCGCGGAAGGCGCTGACCGCTTCCAGCGTGCCGCTGTCCATCGGCCGGCCGATGCCGTCGCCGCGCGCCTCCAGCGCCGAGACGCCGCGGATGAGGGTGATGAGCTGTGGAGTATCCATGGCGGAACGCAGGCTCCTGCTGCCGGCAGCCGGGGCGGAATGCCGGTGGCAACCGGGCGGGTTGCTTGCGCAATTCTATGTCATGTCACGATACCGTGTGACTATACTTCGAATCTACCAACGAATGACCGTCATGTTCTATCGGAGGTTGCGCCTTTCGGGCAGCTTGACGCATGGGGCGTGTTCCGCTTATGTTCTGGTCCTGGCGCGGCCCCTGCCGCGGCGACGCGTGCCCGCCCGGCCGTCGCCCCGCTCCCCCTGGCTGTCGCTCCCCCGGCGGCGGCCTTGCCGGGGCCGCGCCTGCGCCGCCTGCCGGATCAACCCTGGGAGGCGGTGATCTCGGCGGCCGTGAAGCCCTGGGCGAACAGCAGCGCGCGCAGGCCGCAATGGTCCACCTTGGCGCGGGCGGCGGCGGCCACCACCGGCTTGGCGTGGAAGGCCACGCCCAGGCCGGCGGCCTGCAGCATGGCCAGGTCGTTGGCGCCATCGCCCACCGTCAGGGTCGCCGCCAGCGGCAGCGCCAGTTCGCTGGCCAGGCGCTTCAGCGTGGCCAGCTTGGCGTCGCGGTCCAGGATGGGGTCGGCGACCGTGCCGGCCAGGGTCTCGCCATCCAGCTCCAGCGTGTTGGAGAAATGGTCGTGGAAGCCGACCAGCGCCGCCACCTTGCCGGTGAAGAAGGTGAAGCCGCCGGAGACCAGCACGCAGCGGGCGCCGTGCGCGCGCATGGTGCCGACCAGCTCCGCCGCGCCGGGCATCAGTTGCGTGGCCTGCCAGGTGGCTTCCAGCGCGCTGGTGGAGAGGCCCTTCAGCATGCCCACGCGCTCGCGCAGCGCCGCCTTGAAGTCCAGCTCGCCGTTCATCGCGCGGGCGGTGATGGCGGCGATCCTGTCCTTGAGGCCGGCGAAGGCGGCGAGCTCGTCCAGCGTCTCGCCGATGATGATGGTGCTGTCCATGTCGGCCAGCAGCAGCTGCTTGCGGCGGCCTTCGGCGGGGGTGGCGATGATGTCGAGCGCGGCCGCGCCGAGTGCCTGGCGGGCGGCGGCGATGGCCTGTTCCGGCGCCAGCGCGGCGAAGGGCAGGTCGGCGGCCTCGTCCGGCGAGAGCCAGGCGGGGGTGCCGGCATCGGCGCCGAGCGCGACCAGGGCGGCGCGGGCCTGCGAGACCTGGGCGGTGGCGAGGCCGCCCGGGGGTGCTATCAGCGTGAGCATGTGCGACATGGCAGGGGCCTCTACGCGATGACGGTGCCGGGCGGAAGTCCGGCGGCCCTGCTGGTGGCCGGGCCGACCGCCAGCGGCAAGTCCGCGCTGGCGCTGGCGCTGGCGGAGCGGCTGGGCGGCTGCGTCATCAACGCCGATTCCATGCAGGTGTATGCCGAGTTGCGGGTGCTGACGGCGCGGCCGACGCCCGCGGATGAGCGCCGGGTGCCGCATGCGCTGTACGGCGTGCGCCCGGCGGCCGAGGCGGCCAGCGTGGCCTGGTGGCGCGCCGCCGCCCTGGCCGAGATGGACCGGGCGCGGGCGGCCGGGCGGCTGCCGATACTGTGCGGCGGCACGGGGCTGTACTTCCTGTCGCTGACCCAGGGGCTTTCCGAGGTTGCGGCGATTCCGGACGCGGTGCGGGCCACGGCGCGGGCGGCGGTGGAGGCCGAGGGGCCGGCGGCGGTGCATGCCCGGCTGGATGCCGAGACCGCCGCTGCCCTGCGCCCGGGCGACAGCCAGCGCGTCGCCCGCGCCTATGAGGTGCTGCTGGCCACCGGGCGTGGCCTGGCGGCCTGGCAGCGGGAGGCGCCCAGCACCGGGCCGGCGGATTGGCGCTTCCGGGCGCTGCTGCTGGACCCGCCGCGCGACGCCTTGCGGGCGGCGATCGCCACGCGGTTTGGGGCCATGCTGCGGGACGGCGCGCTGGCGGAAGCGCGGGCGTTGGCGGCGCAGGCGCTGGACCCGGCGCTGCCGGCGATGCGGGCGCATGGCGTGCCGGAGCTGCTGGCGCATCTGCGCGGCGAGCTGGGGCTGGACGCCGCCGCCCGGCGCGCCACCCTGCATACCGGGCAGTATACCAAGCGGCAGGCCACCTGGTTTCGGCATCATGCGCTGGCTGCCCCGCGAGACACGCATATCATCCATGCGCGTGTCACCGATTTGGCGCAATTTCCAGAAAGCGAAAGCGACGAAATCTTCGCGTTTGTTGATTCCTGGCGTTGACGCGCCGCAGCAAGGGGGTTAACCGTGCCCGTCTCGCCGAACGGCGGGGCCAAATCGGAAAGCCAGAACACCATGTCCGCCACCGCCTTGCAGACCGCCACCTCCGCCGCCCAGACCATGTCGGGCGCCGAGATCGTGCTTCGCGCGCTGAAGGAACAGGGCGTCGAGGTCATCTTCGGCTATCCCGGCGGCGCGGTATTGCCGCTGTACGACGCGCTGTTCCAGCAGAACGCCATCCGCCACATCCTGGTGCGGCACGAACAGGCCGCCGTGCATGCGGCCGAGGGCTATGCGCGCAGCACCGGCCGTGTCGGCTGCGTGCTGGTGACCAGCGGGCCGGGGGCCACCAATGCGGTGACCGGGCTGCTGGACGCGTTGATGGACAGCATTCCGCTGGTCTGCCTGACCGGCCAGGTGCCGACGCACCTGATCGGCAACGACGCCTTCCAGGAGGCCGATACCACCGGCATCACCCGGCCGGTGACCAAGCACAACTACCTGGTCAAGGACATCAACAAGCTGGCCGGCGTGGTGCATGAGGCGTTCTACGTGGCGCGCAGTGGGCGCCCCGGGCCGGTGGTGATCGACCTGCCGAAGGACGTGCTGATCGGCCAGGGGCCGTACAGCGAGGCGCCGACCGCGCCGCACCGCAGCTACCGCCCGCAGCGGGAGCCGAATGCCGAGCTGGTGGCCGCCGCGGTGAAGCTGCTGAAGGGGGCCAAGCGGCCGATCGTGTATGCCGGCGGCGGCGTGGTGAATGCCGGGCCGGAGGCGAGCGCGCTGCTGGGCGAGTTCGTGCGCGAGACCGGCTTCCCGTGCACCAATACGCTGATGGGGCTGGGCACCTATCCGGCCTCGGACCCGCAGTTCCTCGGCATGCTGGGCATGCACGGCACCTACGAAGCCAACCTGGCGATGCACGGCTGCGACGTGATGCTGAACATCGGCGCGCGCTTCGATGACCGCGTCACCGGGCGGCTGAACGCGTTCGCGCCGACGGCGAAGAAGATCCACGCCGATATCGACCAGTCCAGCATCAACAAGAACGTGCCGGTGGACATCGCGCTGGTCGGCGATGCCGGGCTGACGCTGAAGGCGCTGCTGGCGGCCTGGCGCGCCAGCGAGCAGCCGCAGCACAAGGGCGCGCTGGCCGAGTGGTGGCAGCAGATCGAGGCATGGCGCGGCAAGGACTGCCTGCGCTATCGCCAGGAAGGCAGCATCATCAAGCCGCAGCACGCCATTCGGCGGCTCTACGAGATCACCCAGGAAACCCGGCGCGACACCTTCATCACCACCGAGGTCGGCCAGCACCAGATGTGGGCGGCGCAGTATTTCGGCTTCGAGAAGCCGAACCGCTGGATGACGAGCGGTGGGCTGGGGACGATGGGCTACGGCCTGCCGGCGGCGATGGGCGTGCAGATTGCCCACCCGGATGCGCTGGTGATCGACATCGCCGGCGAGGCCAGCATCCTGATGAACATCCAGGAGATGGCGACGCTGGCGCAGTACCGGCTGCCCGTGAAGGTGTTCATCCTGAACAACGAGTACATGGGCATGGTGCGGCAGTGGCAGGAGCTGCTGCATGGCGGCCGCTATTCCGAGAGCTACAGCGCGGCGCTGCCCGACTTCGTCAAGCTGGCGGAAAGCTTCCACGCGCGCGGCCTGCGGGTGACGCGGCCGGAGGAGCTGGATGACGGCATCCGCGAGATGCTGGCGCATCCCGGCCCGGTCATCATGGATTGCGCGGTGGCGAAGGACGAGAACTGCTTCCCGATGATCCCCTCCGGCGCCGCGCATAACGAGATGATCCTGGGGCCGGACCAGGAAGGCGGGGTCAAGGGCGTGACGGACGAGGGCAAGGTACTGGTCTAGCCAGCGCCTTCGTTCCGTGCCATTGGCGCCGCCGCAAGGGGGCGTCCTCGCTTCTCATGCCCGCGGTGCCCACCATGTCAGACAACAACGAGACCAAATTGCGCAACGCCACCATCGCCGTGCTCGTGGACAATGAGCCGGGCATTCTTGCGCGCGTGGTCGGGCTGTTTTCCGGCCGCGGCTACAACATCGAGAGCCTGACCGTGGCGCCGGTGGATGAGGAGCGCGCGATCTCGCGCATCACCATCGTGACGTCGGGCACCGAGATGGTGATCGAGCAGATCAAGGCGCAGCTGGACCGCCTGGTGCCGGTGCGCAAGGTCTGTGACCTTTCGATCGAGGGGCCGCATCTGGCGCGCGAGCTGATGCTGATCAAGGTGGTCTGCACCGGCGAACAGCGCGCCGAGGCGCTGCGCCTGGCGGATGCGTTCCGCGCCCGCGTGATCGACGCGACGACGGCGAGCTTCGTGTTCGAGATGACCGGCAATGGCGACAAGCTGGAAGCCTTCACCGCGCTGATGCGCCCGCTGGGGCTGGCCGAGGTGGTGCGCACCGGCGTCATCGGCATTGCGCGCGGCACCTATTCACTCAAAGCCTGAACGACAACGAAGGAGTGCGCGACATGCGCGTTTACTACGACCGCGATGCGGATGTGAACCTGATCAAGGCCAAGAAGGTCGCCATCATCGGCTTCGGCAGCCAGGGCCACGCCCATGCGATGAACCTGCGCGACAGCGGCTGCAAGGACGTGGCCATCGGCGTGCGGCAGGGCAGCAGCTGGAACAAGGCCGAGGCCGCCGGCTTCAAGGTGATGACGCCGGCCGACGCGGCGAAGTGGGCCGACGTGGTGATGATGCTGACGCCGGACGAGCTGCAGGGCGACATCTACCGCGAGAGCCTGCACGGCAACATGAAGGAAGGCGCCGCGCTGGCCTTCGCGCACGGGCTGAACGTGCACTTCAACCTGCTGGACCCGCGCCCGGACCTGGACGTGTTCATGATTGCGCCGAAGGGCCCCGGCCACACCGTGCGCAGCGAATACCAGAAGGGCGGCGGCGTGCCGTGCCTGGTGGCGCTGGCGCAGAACCCCTCGGGCAATGGGCTTGAGATTGCGCTGAGCTATGCGAGCGCGATCGGCGGCGGGCGTTCGGGCGTGATCGAGACCAGCTTCAAGGAAGAATGCGAGACCGACCTGTTCGGCGAGCAGGTGGTGCTGTGCGGCGGCCTGGTGGAGCTGATCAAGGCCGGCTACGAGACGCTGGTGGAAGCCGGCTACGCGCCGGAGATGGCCTACTTCGAGTGCCTGCACGAGGTGAAGCTGATCGTCGACCTCATCTACGAGGGCGGCATCGCCAACATGAACTACAGCATCTCCAACACCGCCGAGTACGGCGAGTACGTGACCGGCCCGCGCATCGTCACCGCCGAGACCAAGGCCGAGATGAAGCGCGTGCTGGAGGACATCCAGACCGGCAAGTTCGCCCGCGACTGGATGCTGGAGAACAAGGTGAACCAGGCCAGCTTCAAGGCCACGCGCCGCCGCCTTTCGGAGCACAGCATCGAGGAAGTGGGCGAGAAGCTGCGCGCCATGATGCCGTGGATCAAGAAGGTCGCTCTCGTTGATAAGGCGAAGAACTGACGTTCTTCGCCTTATCAACGAGGCTTTTTTGGCCTCAGGCGCCGGCGTGCGCGT
>CAIMOR010000168.1 GCA_903843125.1 uncultured Rhodospirillales bacterium | reverse complement strand
TTCGGCTTGCAATGCGTGGTGTTCATGGGCGCCACCGACGTGGAGCGCCAGCAGCCCAACGTGTTCCGCATGAAGCTGCTCGGCGCCGAAGTCCGCCCGATCACCTCCGGCGCGGCCACGTTGAAGGATGCGATGAACGAGGCGCTGCGCGACTGGGTCGCCAACGTCCACGACACCTACTACTGCATCGGCACCGTCGCCGGCCCGCACCCTTACCCGACCATGGTGCGGGACTTCCAATGCGTCATCGGCGACGAGGCCAAGGTGCAGATGCAGGAAGCCGAGGGCCGCCTGCCGGACGTGCTGATTGCGGCCGTCGGTGGTGGTTCCTCCGCCATGGGCCTGTTCCACCCGTTCCTGGACGACCCCACGGTGGCGATGATCGGCGTGGAAGCGGCCGGCCGCGGCATGGATACGCCGGAACACGCGGCATCGCTGAACCGCGGCCGCCCCGGCGTGCTGCACGGCAACCGCACCTACCTGCTGCAGGACGGCGACGGCCAGATCATCGAGGCGCACAGCATCAGCGCCGGGCTGGACTATCCCGGCATCGGGCCGGAGCATTCCTGGCTGCATGAACTCGGCCGCGTGCAGTACGTCGGCGCCACCGATGGCGAGGCGTTGGAGGCCTTCCAGCTCTGCTCCAAGCTGGAAGGCATCATCCCCGCGCTGGAATGCAGCCATGCCCTGGCGCACATCGCCAAGCTGGCGCCCACGCTGGGGCGCGACAAGATCATCCTGCTCAACCTCTCCGGCCGCGGCGACAAGGACATCTTCACCGTCGCCAAGCACCTGGGGGTGCAGCTGTGAGCCGCATTGCCGCGAAATTCGCCAGCCTCAAGGCCGCCGGGCGCGGCGCCCTGGTGACCTACCTGCAGGCCTACGACCCCGACCCGAAGACCAGCCTGGCCATCATCCGCGGGCTGCCCGGCGCCGGCGCCGACATCATCGAGGTCGGCGTGCCCTTCACCGACCCGATGGCCGATGGCCCCGCTATCCAGCGCGCCGCGCAACGCGCGCTGAAGGCCGGCGCCACGCTTCCCGGCGTACTGGCCCTGGTGCGTGACTTCCGCACCGAAAACGACACCACGCCGATCGTGCTGATGGGCTACTACAACCCCATCCTGAGCTACGGTATCGACCGCTTCTGCGTCGACGCCGCGGCCTCCGGCGTGGATGGCCTGATCATCGTCGATGTCCCGCCCGAAGAAGCCGACGAGATCGAGCCGCAGGCCAAGGCCGCCGGGCTGGACCTGATCCGCCTGGTGGCGCCGACCACCGATGACGAGCGGCTGCCGCAGGTGCTGCGCGCCACCAGCGGCTTCGTCTACTATGTCTCCATCACCGGCATCACCGGCACGCGCAGCGCGGCCAAGGACGTGCTGGAGGCCGCCATCCCGCGCATCCGCAAGTACACCGACCTGCCCATCGCCATCGGCTTCGGCGTGCGCACGCCGCAGCAGGCGGCCGAGGCGGCGGCGATTGCCGATGGCGCGGTGGTCGGCACCGCCATTGTCGATACGCTGGCCGCCAGCCTCGATGATCAGGGCCACGCCCGGCCAGAGACGATGCGCCTGGTGCTGGACCAGGTGCGCGGCCTGGCGGAGGCGGTACGGAGCGCCGCGCGATGAACTGGATCAGCGAATGGGCGCTGCCGAAGATCAAGACCCTGTTCGGCGCACCGCGGGAAGTGCCGGAGAATCTCTGGCACAAATGCCCGGCCTGCGAGCAGATGATCTTCCACCGCGACCTTGAGCGCGCGCTGCACGTGTGCCCGCATTGCGGCCACCACATGCGCGTCGGCGCCCGCACGCGGCTGGACTACACCATGGACCCCGGCTGGCAGCGGATTGAGCTGCCGAAGGCGCCGGCCGACCCGCTGCGCTTCCGTGACCAGCGGCGCTATTCCGACCGCCTGAAGGAAGCCCAGCTGAAGGCGGGCCAGGAGGACGCGGTGCTGGTGGCGCATGGCGCCATTGAAGGCAATCGCGCGGTCTGCGCCGCCTTCGACTTCTCCTTCCTCGGCGGTTCCATGAGCGCCGGCGTGGGCGAAGCGCTGGTCACCGCCGCGCGCCTGGCCGTGCTGCAGGAAGCCCCGCTGATCGTCTTCACCGCCTCCGGCGGCGCCCGGATGCAGGAAGGCACCATCAGCCTGATGCAGATGCCGCGCAGCGTCATCGCCACCCGCATGGTGAAGGAAGCCGGCCTGCCCTACATCGTGGTGATGTGCGACCCGACCACGGGGGGCGTCACCGCCAGCTTCGCCATGCTGGGGGATTTCCACATCGCCGAACCCGGCGCGCTGATCGGCTTCGCCGGCGCCCGCGTGATCGAGCAGACGGTGCGGGAGAAGCTGCCGGAAGGCTTCCAGCGCGCCGAATACCTGCTGGCGCACGGCATCCTGGACATGGTGGTCAAGCGCGGCGAGATGCGGGCGACGCTGGCGCGGATCATCAGCCTGCTGCGCATGCCCGAAGCCGCTGCCGAGCCGGAGCTGGCCGAACTGGCCGGCACCATCGCCCTGCCGCCGCCCGAGGCCGGCGCCGCCGCCGTTCAGTGAGCACCCCAGGTGGCCCGGCCCGGCCGCCAGGACGCGACATGGGCGCGCCGCCCCCGCCGGGCGCCCAGCGCATCGCCAGCAACCGCAGCGAGGCGATCATCGACCGCCTGCATGGGCTGCACCCCAAGCTGATCGACCTCAGCCTCGGCCGGCTGCAGCGCCTGCTGGACGCGCTGGGCAACCCGGAACATCGGCTGCCGCCGGTGGTGCATGTGGCCGGCACCAACGGCAAGGGCAGCACCTGCGCCTTCCTCCGCGCCATCGGCGAGGCCGCCGGCCAGCGTGTGCACGTCTACACCAGCCCGCATCTGGTGCGCTTCCACGAGCGCATCCGCCTGGCAGGCGCGTTGGTCAGCGAAGCCGCCCTGGCCGAAGCGCTTGAAGAGGTGGAGCTGCGCAACCAGGGCCAGCCGATCACCGTGTTCGAGGTGACGACGGCGGTGGCGTTGCTGCTGTTCGCCCGGGTGCCGGCTGACATGCTGGTGCTGGAAGTCGGCCTCGGCGGAAGGTTCGACGCGACCAACGTGGTGGACCGCCCGGCGGCCTGCTGCATCGCCAGCATCTCGATGGACCATGTGGAGTTCCTCGGCGACCGGCTGGACGGCATCGCCGCCGAAAAGGCCGGC
This sequence comes from uncultured Rhodospirillales bacterium, assembly GCA_903843125.1. Taxonomy (GTDB): domain Bacteria; phylum Pseudomonadota; class Alphaproteobacteria; order Acetobacterales; family Acetobacteraceae; genus CAIMOR01. The sequence goes on along the minus strand of CAIMOR010000168.1, from coordinate 1,540 downwards.
ATCATCAAGCCCGGCGTGCCCTGCGCCACCGGCGCGCAGGACCCGGTGGCGCTGGCGGTGCTGGAGGCCGAGGCCGCCACCCAGGGCGCCCCCCTGCTGCGCCGGGGGCGGGAATGGCAGGCCGTGCTGGGCGCCGACGGCCTGCGCTTCAGCGACGCACGGGGTACGCTGGCGCTGCCCGCCCCTGCCCTGCCCGGCCCGCATCAGGCCGACAACGCCGGCATCGCCATCGCCGCGCTGCGCGCCTGGAACCCGCCCTGGCTGAGCGAAGCCGCCATTGCCGAGGGCCTGCGGCGCGCCGAATGGCCGGCCCGCCTGCAACGTCTGCACGGCGTTCTGGCGGCGCGGCTGCCGCCGGGGTGGGAGCTGTGGCTGGATGGCGGCCATAATGCCGGTGCCGGCCAGGCCCTGGCGTTGCACCTGCCCGCCTGGGCCGACCGGCCGCTGCACCTGGTGGTGGGCATGAAGCAGTCCAAGGCGGTGGCGGATTTCCTGGCGCCGCTGCTGCCCTTCGCCACCACGCTGCACGCCATCGCTGAGCCCGGGCAGCATCTGGCCACGCCGGTCGAGCAGATCATCGCTGCCAGCGGGGGTTTGGCCCAGCCGGGTCCGACCTTGGCCGAGGCCCTCGCCAAACTGCCGGCGGCGCCGCCGGCACGGGTGCTGGTCTGCGGCAGCCTGTACTTGGCGGGTGAAGTGCTCAAGTTGGATGGCGCGGCCTAACCCGGCGACACCCGCAGCACCCGCCCCTCGCCTTCATCGGTCAGCACATACAGAAACCCGTCCGGCCCCTGGATCACCGCGCGCAGTCGCAGCTTGTCCCATAGCAGGCGTTCCTCCCCCACCACCCGGTCGCCCTCCACCACCAGGCGCAGCAGGCCCGGCGTGTTCAGGCAGGGCAGGAAGGCGTTGCCGCGCCAGCCGGGGAAAGCCTGGCCGGTGTAGAAGCTCAGCCCGGTCGGGCTGATCGAGGGCTCCCAATGCCGCAGTGGCTCCTCGGTGCCGGGCTGCGTCGGGTTGCCGATGCGGCTGCCGTCGTAGTCGATGCCATGCGTTGCCAGCGGCCAGCCGTAGTTGCGGCCGGGCAGGATGGCGTTGACCTCGTCTCCGCCGCGCGGGCCGAACTCGGCCTCCCACAACGTGCCGGTGGCGGGGTTGAAGGCCAGCCCGTCCGGGTTCCGATGGCCGTAGCTGTAGATCTCCGGCCGCACGCCCGGGCGCCCGAGGAAGGGATTGCCCGCCGCGGGCCGCCCATCACGGTCCAGCCGCAGCACCATGCCGGCCAGGTCGTCCAGCCGCTGGGCGCGCATCTTGTCGGTGTATCGGTCCCCGGTGGAGAGGTAGAGCTTGCCGTCCTGCGGCCCGAAGGCGATGCGGCAGCCGTATTGCAGCCGCCCGCGCGCCTGCGCCGGCGTGGCATCCAGAATGGGCTGTACCGCTTCGAGCGCGGTGGCGTCAGCGGACAACCGTGCCCGCACCAACCGGGTCAGCACGCCACCGGACACCTGCGCCGATTGGCAAAAGTACAGTTCGCGGGTCG
>CAIMOR010000167.1 GCA_903843125.1 uncultured Rhodospirillales bacterium | reverse complement strand
AGCGCGGGCTCCAGCACCTCCAGCCCGCGCAGGCTCCACAGCGCCAATTCCTGCGGCGAGGGGCTTTCCAGGTGGCGTTCCAGCACGGTGCCCAGCGCCACCGCCAGCACGGCCTGCACTTCCTCGCGCGGGAAGCCTTCCTCCTGCGCGCCGGCGGCTCCGGCCCAGCCGAGCGCCAGCGCCAGGACGAGCCAGAACGCCCGCGACAGGCGGTTCAGCGTCGCTTGTGCTTGGGCGGTCGCCGGGCATCCGGCCGGCCGCGCTGCGCGGCCTGCGGCATGCCCTGCATCAGGTGGAAGACCATGCCGCCGGTTCGCGGCGTGGCGGCGGCAAGGCGCGCTTCCACGGCCTCGCCGAGCGAGAAGGTCAAACCTGTCCTGCGACCGGCCAGCGAATGGCTGGCCTCGTCGTGCGTCCATTTGTCGTCCGGCAGCGAGGCGAGGGGGACCAATCCGCTAGCCCCATTCTCCTCCACCGTGACGAAGAGGCCGAAGCGTGTCACCCCGGAAATGCGTGCGTCGAACACATGGCCGACCCGTTCCGCCATGAAGGCTGCCAGGTAGCGGTCCACCGCGTCCCGTTCCGCCTGCGCGGCTCGGCGTTCGGTGGCGGTGATGTGCTCGGCGCTCTCGGGGAAGCGCGCCGCCTCGGTCTCCTCCAGCGCGCCGGAGCCGAGCTTGAGGCCGCGGATCAGCGCGCGATGCACCAGCAGGTCGGCGTAGCGGCGGATCGGGCTGGTGAAGTGGGCGTAGTGGCCGAGGCCCAGGCCGAAATGGCCGATGTTCTCGGGGTCGTAGGCGGCCTGGGACTGGCTGCGCAGCACCGTCTCGTTGACGATGCGGGCGTGCGGCGTGTCCTTCACCTTGGCCAGCAGGTGGGAGAAGTCGCGCGGGTGGAGCTGGTCCTTCGGCGGCAGCGCCAGGTCCAGCCCCTGCAGGAACTGGCGCAGCCCCTCCATCTTCTGGTCCGAGGGCGGCGCGTGGACGCGGTACATGCAGGGCTGGCGCAGCCGCTCCAGCTCCTCGGCGGCGCAGACATTGGCGGCCACCATGAACTCCTCGATCAGCCGATGGCTGTCGAGCCGGGCGCGCGGCACCACGGCGGTCACCGTGCCGTGCTCGTCGATCAGCACGCGGCGTTCGGCGATGTCCAGGTCCAGCGTGCCGCGCTGCTCGCGTTCGGCCAGCAGCGCGCGGAAGGCGCCGTAGAGGCGGCCCATATGGCCGGGCTCCAGGCCCTCCGGCTCCTCGCCCGCCTCGTAGGTGGCCTGGGCCTGTTCGTAGGTCAGCCGGGCGTGGCTGCGCATCAGGCCGCGGCCGAAGCGGTGGCGGTGCTTCTGGCCCGCCGCGTTGAACCACATTTCCACGAAGAGGCAGCCGCGCGGCTCGTTCGGGCGCAGGCTGCACCAGCCGTTGGAGAGCGCCTCCGGCAGCATCGGCACCACGCGGTCCGGGAAATACACGCTGTTGCCGCGCGCCCAGGCCTCGCGGTCCAGCGCGCTGTCGGGCTTCACGTAGTGCGCCACGTCGGCGATCGCGACGGTGACCTTCCAGCCCTCGCCGTCATGCTCGGCATGGACGGCGTCGTCGAAGTCCCGCGCGTCGTCGCCATCGATCGTGACCAGCGGCAGCTTGCGCAGGTCCTCGCGGCCACGGACCGTCAGGCCCTTGGCTTTCTCGGCCTCCTGCACCGCCTCGGCCGGGAAGACGTCGGGGATGCCATGGGCGTGGATGCAGATCAGGCTGACCGAACGCGGCTCGCCCATCTTGCCCAGCCGCTCGACGATCTGCGCCGGCCTGGCGCCCAGCGGGCGATGGCCGGGCATGGGCTCGGCCAGCACGATCTCGCCGGGCGAGGCGCCGCCCTCGGCGCCCTTCGGCACCACCCACTCGCCCTTCTGGCGGCGGTCGGTCGGGATGATGCGGCCTTCCTCGAACACGCCGAGGATGCGGGCCGGGCGCGCGCCGCCGATGCGCTTGAAGCTTTTGCCTTCGTATTTGTCGCCGCCGAGGTGGCGGAGGCGGGCGAGCACCCGCTCGCCAGGTGCCAGGGCGGCGCTGCCCTGCTGCTCGGCGCGCATGAAGATGATGGGCGGCCGGCCGAGCGACTTGTCCCATTCCACCGGGCGGGCCAGGGCGTCGCCATCGGGGTCGGTGCCGAACACCTCCACCACGGTCATCTCGCCCAGCTTCTCCGGCGCGCTGAACTGCTTGCGCCCGGCGGGGGCGACGGCGCCCTCGGCCTTCATCCGCGCCAACAGGTCCCGCAGGGCGGGGCGCTGGTCGGTGCTCAGGCCGAAGTGGCGGCTGATCTCGGTCTTGCCGACGCGGCCCTGCACGCTGCGCAGGAAGCCGCGGACTTCCTCGGTGGTCGGCAGCGGGTTGTCCACGCGCGGGCGGGGGCGGCCGGCTTCCTCGGCGCGGCCGGTGGCGGTCTCGGTGCCGTACTTGCCGAAGCGGGCGCGGACCGGCTTGGTCGGCGCCGGCGGCGGGGCGTCCTCCTCCGGCTCGCGCCGGCGCACCTTGCCATTGGCCTTCGCCTTGGCCTTGGCCGCGCGCAGCACCGGCTTGTCCTGCTTCGCCTTGGCCCAGCCCTTGCGGCCGGCGGAGCCGCGCGTCAACCGGTCCTCGGCGGCGGCGGCAGGTGCTGCCACCTGGTCCCGGTGCGGCTCCTGCTCGCGCGGCCGGCGCGGCTCATCCTCGCGACGCAGGCGCGGCTCAGCGTCGCGCGGTCGGCGCGCTTCGTCGGGCCGTTCCGGCCGCAACCGCTCGCTGCGCGGCTTGGCCCATTCCGGCCGCAGCATCGGCCGGCTGAGCGGGTTCTTCGGCGGCGTCACCGCGGCCGGGCGGCTGCGGGCCGGACGCGGCGCCTCGGCTT
>CAIMOR010000166.1 GCA_903843125.1 uncultured Rhodospirillales bacterium | reverse complement strand
TGGACGAGCTGCAGATGACGCTGACGCGCGAGCCGGAGATTGCCGCCTACCAGGCGCGTGACCGCGCCGCGCGGCCCTGGCTTTACCCGACGAAGGAGACGACGCCATGACCGCCAACCGCCTGCAGGTTGCCGTGCTGCCCGGCAGCGGCATCGGCCGTGAAGTCACGGCCGAGGCTGAGCGCGTGCTGGCCTGGTTCGTGCGGCATCGCGGGCTGGAGGTGGATGTGGCGCACCCGGCCTATGGCCCCGAGGCCTACAAGGCGACCGGCCGCATGCTGCCGGATGCCTCGCTGGCCACGCTGAAGGGCGCGCATGCCATCCTGTTCGGCGCCGCGGGCGGGCCGGAGTACGACGTGATCCCCGCCGCCGAGCAGCGCGCCGGCGGGCTGCGCTTCCTGCGCAAGGAGCTGGACCTCTTCGCCAACCTGCGCCCGGTTAAGGCGCTGGAGGCGACGCTGGATGCCTCCACGCTGAAGCCCGAGGTGGTACGCGGCGTGGACATGGTCATCGTGCGCGAGCTGACCAGCGGCATCTACTTCGGCGAGCCGCGCGGGATCGAGACGCTGGCCGATGGCCGGCGGCGTGGCGTGAACACCCAGGTCTACACCAGCGACGAGATCATCCGCGTCGCCCGCGTGGCCTTCGAACTCGCGCGCAGCCGCAGCGGCCGGCTGTGTTCGGTGGACAAGGCCAATGTGCTGGAAAGCAGCGTGTTGTGGCGCGAGGAGGTGGTGAAGCTGCACAGCGCGGAATACCGCGACGTGGAACTCAGCCACCAATACGTGGACAACGCCGCCATGCAGTTGGTCCGCAACCCCAGGCAGTTCGACGTCATCCTGACCGACAACATCTTCGGCGACATCCTATCGGACTGCGCGGCGATGATCACCGGCTCGCTCGGCATGCTGCCCTCGGCATCGCTCAGCGCGCCGGATGCGCTGGGGCGGCGGCATGCGCTATTCGAGCCAGTGCATGGCAGTGCGCCCGACATCGCCGGCCAAGGCATCGCCAATCCGCTGGGGGCCATCCTCAGCCTGGCGATGGCGCTGCGGCACGGGCTGGGGCGAGATGATGATGCTGCCCTGCTGGAGGCGGCTGTTGGCACGGCGCTGGGCCGCTGCCGCACCGGCGATATCGCCGCCGTCGGCCAGGCCCGCGCCTCGACCGCGGCGATGGGCCAGGCGGTGCTGGATGCGCTGGAGGGTTGACCTGGCAGCCTGCCGGCGGCCGGACCAGGCGCCGCACAGGACCACCCAGCCGAGTGGATGGTGCCGCAGCCGCGACCTACCATCGCGGGTGGGTGCTGCTTCCCTACGGACACCGGCCACGAATGTCATCGAGAGCATCGCCGCTTACCACCCCGAGATGACCATGTGGCGCCTGGACTTCCACGTCGATCCCGAGATCGGCTTCGAGGAGTTCCGGCTCGGCCGACGCCAGGGAGCGTGGTGCAGAGTGAAGGCGACGGCGCGACGGGAACTCTCAGGCCGGCCGGTGACCATGCCGTGAGCCGCGGTATGCGGCCCGGCGCGGGTGGTGGCGCGCCTAACCCCGGCTGATCCCACGCTCCTCGTCTAACTCGGGATCAGGGTGAGAGAAGACATCGAGGACATTGGCCTGAGCCTGAAGGTAAAAGGCGACCAGCCTTGCCTTTGCGGCTGCGTCCACGTCCGGTTCTTCGGGAGCGGCGTAGGTGTCGATAGTGCCAATAGCGCCAGTAGCCGGGGCGGG
>CAIMOR010000165.1 GCA_903843125.1 uncultured Rhodospirillales bacterium | reverse complement strand
GGCCATGCGAAGGACATCCCGGTGGACGGTCGCCTGGGTGCCTTCGCGGGCCTCTGCGATTTGCTGCTTCCACCGGGCCAGGATTGGCTTGGCCTTGACCGCAGCTTTGGCCGGGTCCGTCTCCTGGGTGGTGAGGATGAGGACCTTGGCCCCCATTGCCGCCTGCACGTCCACCGGCACCAGCAGCCGGGCGAACCAGACGTTGCGGCGCTTGGTCAGGTTGGTAAGCGGGAGGGATGCCATGCGTTGGTCTAACGCTGGTCAGGCGCGTTGGTCAAACGCCCAGAATGCCTACCCCACAAAGCCCTGAAATATAGGGCTTTTTGGCCTCGTTGGGCAAGTGGCGTCCCCTAGGGGATTCGAACCCCTGTTACCGCCGTGAGAGGGCGGTGTCCTAGGCCTCTAGACGAAGGGGACCCTTCGGGCAGGCGGCGCTTCTAGCGCCCAAGCTTCGGCCGCGCAAGCGCCGGCGTCAGGGCGCCAGCAGGATTTCGCCGACCACCCGCCGTTGCTTGAGGTCGAGCAGCAGCACCCGCTCGCCATCCGTCCGCGCCACCAGCACGGCCAGTCCCTGCTCGGCCGCGGCCAGGCCCAGCATCCGCGTGCCGGCGGGCTGGCCTTCCAGCACCCACGGGCCGGCTGCCGCCGCGCCGCCCGTCGCATTCATCCGCTTTACGAGGACCACGCCGAGGGTCACGGTGCCGCCGACGATGAGCACCCCCATGACAACGACCAGTATCTTGAGCGCTCGCACCCCGAATCCCCCTGAAAGCTTCGCCTTCACCGCCACGCCGGAAGACCACGGCCAGCGCGTCGACCGTGTCGTCGCGACCGCGATAGGTTCGCTGTCGCGCTCCCGCGTCAAGGCATTGATCGACCAGGGTCACCTCAGCCGCGGCGACAAGCCGGTACGGGACCCTTCCGAGCCCGCCAAGGCCGGCCACCACTACACCTTGATCCTGCCGGCGCCGGAACCGGCCACGCCGCAGCCGCAGGACATTCCGCTGACCATCCTGTTCGAGGATGCCGACCTGATAGTGCTGAACAAGCCCGCCGGCCTGGTGGTGCACCCGGCGCCCGGCAATGCGGACGGCACGTTGGTCAACGCCCTGTTGGCCCACGCCGGCGAGGAGTTTTCCGGTATCGGCGGCGAGATGCGCCCCGGCATCGTCCATCGGCTGGACAAGGACACCAGCGGCATCATGGTGGTGGCGAAGTCGGACCGCGCCCACCGGACCTTGTCCGAGAATTTCGCCACCCGCGACCTGGACCGCAGCTATCTGGCGCTGTGTTGGGGCGTGCCGAGCCCGCCAGTCGGCGAGATCGAGGGCGCGATCGGCCGCCACCCGACCGACCGCAAGCGCATGGCCGTGGTGACCCGCGGCGGCAAGCAGGCGCTGACCCGTTATGCCACGCAGCAGGCCTGGGAACAGGGCTGCGCCCTGCTGCGCTGCAAGCTGGCCACTGGCCGGACGCACCAGATACGGGTGCATCTCGCGACGATGGGACATCCGCTGGTTGGCGACCCGGTCTATCTTCGCCGGGTCCCGACCGGTGCTCGCACCCTGCCGGCGACGGTGCGGGATGGGCTGCTGGCCTTTCCGCGCCAGGCGCTGCACGCGGAAACCCTGGGCTTCCGCCACCCGGTGACCGGGCAGCCGCTGAGCTTCAGCGCCCCACCCCCGCCGGACATGGCGGAGCTGCTGACCCTGCTTCGAGACGTGTAACGCGGAGTAACCAACCCCCCAGGTTGGTTTTTCTTGCGCGCCGCACCATTAACGGCTACAAGGGCGTCATGGCAGCGTCTCCCGGGTGCCGCTTTGGCCCGGTGCCGTGCAACCTCGCCCCGACGTGACCGGGGCATGCGCGGTCGGGTGGGCTTGGGGGGCGTTCGAACTGCCAGAATCAGTCGCCGGACCGTCCGCCGCCGTCACGGGGTGGGTTCGCTGGCGCAGGAGGCAGATAACCCTTCATGGCTTCCACTCTCTCGATCCCGATGGCCCCCGAGGGCAACCTCTCCCGCTATCTGCAGGATATCCGCAAGTTCCCCATGCTGACGCCGGACGAGGAACTCTCGTTGGCGAAGCGTTGGAAGGAATCCGCGGACGAACCGGCGGCCCACAAGCTCGTCACTTCGCACCTGCGTCTCGTTGCCAAGATAGCGATGGGCTACCGCGGCTACGGCCTGCCGGTAGGCGAACTCATCAGCGAAGGCAACGTCGGCATGATGCAGGCGGTGAAGCGGTTCGACCCGGACCGTGGATTCCGCCTGGCGACGTATGCCATGTGGTGGATTCGCGCAGCGATTCAAGAATACATCCTGCACAGCTGGTCGCTCGTGAAGATGGGCACCACTGCGGCGCAGAAGAAGCTGTTCTTCAACCTCCGCCGGCTCAAGGGCCAGATGGCGGCGCTGGAGGAAGGCGACCTGCAGCCGGAACAGGTGGCCAAGATCGCCCACTCGCTTCAGGTGCCGGAGCAGGATGTGGTCAGCATGAACCGTCGCCTGGCCAGCAGCGACCATAGCCTGAATGCCCCGGTCCGCGCCGACAGCGAGGGCGAGTGGCAGGATTGGCTGGTCGATGACCAGGAGACGCAGGAGGAGGAGCTGGCCGAGCGGGAGGACATGTCCAACCGCCGCCAGCTGCTCAACCACGCGCTGAAGACGCTGAACGACCGCGAGCGCCACATCCTGATCGAGCGTCGCCTGAAGGACGAGGCGACGACGCTGGAGGAGCTTTCGCAGCAGTACAACATCAGCCGTGAACGCGTCCGCCAGATCGAGGTCCGCGCCTTCGAGAAGCTGCAGAAGAGCATGAAGCAGCAGATCGTCGAGCGCCGGCTGGCGGTGGACTGACCGCACCGGCCGCAAGGCCGTTGCCATGGCTGACTACCCAGGCAAGGGGGTGCCGCGACCGCGGTGCCCCCGCTTTGCGCGGAATGCCAGCGTCGCCGGTCACAATGCCGTGGTCGGCGCAGATGCGGCGTCGCGTTTTGTCCAGTGGTGATGGATAGGGATCGGCGGAAGGGCAACGTTACGGCCTTGGGGTGCAATCATCAGCGCAGTTGCTGAACAGGCATCTTGGATGCGGGTGAGGTTACGCGCCTTGCTCGGCCGTCTCCGCATGGCCCGAGGCGTGCGCAGCTGGTTGCTCCTGCTCATGCTCGGCACGCTGCTGCCATCGCTCTGCGTCGGTGGCGCGGCCGCATGGCTGGCCGTCTCCAGCAGCCGCCGCAATGCTGAGGGCCGCCTGCTCGACACCGCCCGCGCGCTGGCGCTGGCCGTCGACCGTCAGGTCGAGGAACACGTCTCCTCCTTGATCACCCTGGCGGCGGCTCCGGCACTCGACACCGATCCGGCCGATATCAGCGGGCTGCGGCAGCAGGCCGAGGCCATGTCCCGCCAACTCGGCACCGCTGTCGTGCTGCGCGGGCCGGCGCCTGACTATAGCCTGAAGTTCAGCACCCGTACGCCCGCCGTCAGCCCGCCGCGCCTGGCCACGCCAAGCCTGGTGAACAGCGCGGTGCCCCGCGCGCTGCTGACCCGCCGTCCGGCCGTCAGCGACCTGGTCGAGGTGGGCCCGGGCGTGGAGCCGAATGTCGGCGTCTTCGTCCCGGTCATCCGCGATGGCGAGGCCCGCTTCGGCCTCGGCGCCATCCTGACCCCCCGCCGACTTTCCCGCCTGTTGGAGACACCGACGCGCGGCGACGGCGTCGTTGCCTCCATCACCGATTCGCAGGGCATCATCATCGCCCGCTCGCGCGATCTGGAGCGCCTGCTGGGCCAGCACCGGCCCCAAGGCCAGGAGGCTCCGGGCGACAGCGGCATCCTGAACGGTCGGGGGCTGCTCTCCGGCGGGCCCGTCCGCGTGGCTTACTCGCGAATCGAATCGGCGCCGGGCTGGACGCTATGGGTGGCGCAGCCGCTGGCCGAACTGACGGCGACGTGGCAACGGCCGGCGTTGATGCTCGGCCTGGGCACCCTGGTGGCACTGACGATGGCTGGCCTGTTCGCCACGGTGGTGGCGCGGCGCATCGTCGGCCCGCTGGAACATCTGGCCCGCCGGGCGGAGGACAGCACCGCCAGCGCCGGCGCTGGGCCGCCGCCGGCCGCGATACCCGCGGCCCAGGTGTGGGAGCTGGAACGCCTGCGCGTGGCGCTGGACGGCGCTGACCGCGCCATGCGCCAGCACCTGGCTTCGGAGCAGGAGGCGCACCTGGCGCTGCGCGACAGCGAGGCCCGCTTCCGCGCCATGGCGGACAACATCCCGCAGCTGGCCTGGATGGCGCGACCGGATGGTTGGCTGTTCTGGTACAACCAGCGCTGGTACGACTACACCGGCACGACGCTGGAGGCGATGCAGGGCTGGGGCTGGCGCAAGGTGCACCACCCAGACCACCTGGCCCGTGTCACGCAGCATTTCCGCGCCCAGGTCCTGGCTGGCGAGCCGTGGGAAGACACCTTCCCGCTGCGTGGCCGCACCGGCCAATGGCGCTGGTTCCTCTCCCGTGCCCTGCCCATTCGCGACCGCGCCGGCCGCGTGGTACTGTGGTTCGGCACCAACACCGACATCACCGCCCAGCGACAGGCCGAGGCGGCGCTGGCCGCCAGCGAGGAACGGCTCCGCCTGGCCATCGACAGCACCGGCCTGGCGACCCTCGACGCCGACCTCGACACCGGCGTTGCGGTGGCGACGCCGAACCTGTTCACGGCACGCGGCATGCCGGTGCCCCAGGATGGCCGAACCAGCCTGGCCGCGCTGCGCGCGACGCTGCACCCGGATGACCGCGACCGCATCCTGGCCGACGCCGAGCGGGCCGAGCGCGAGGGCGGCAAGTGCCACACCGTCCACCGCATCATCCGGGCCGACAATGCCGAAGTGCGCTGGATGGAGGTCATCGCCCAGGTCCGCTTCGAGCCGGACGGTCGACGCCGCTGGGTCAGCGTGCAGATCGACGTCACCGACCGAGTCGCCGCCGAGGACCAGCGCCTGCTGCTGGCACGGGAGGTTGACCATCGTGCCAAGAACGTGCTCGCCGTGGTCCAGGCGCTGCTGGCATTGACCCCAGCCGGCAGCGAGGACGCCCGGCGCTTCGCCGAAGCGGTCGGCAGCCGGGTCACCGCCATGGCCCGCGCGCATGCGCTGCTGGCGCGGGAGCGCTGGGTCGGCGCCGAGCTGCGCACGCTGGTGGAGGAGGAACTGGCGCCCTACGCCGCCGAGCGGCCCGGCTCCATCCGGCTCGACGGCCCTGTGCTGCGATTGCCGTCGCGGCTGGCGCAGCCGCTTTCGCTGGTGCTGCATGAGCTTGCCACCAACGCCGCGAAATACGGCGCACTGTCGGTACCCGACGGCCATCTGGTGGTGACCTGGCGGACCTCGGCCGAAGGCCTGGTGCTGGACTGGCATGAGGCCGGCGGCCCGGTCCTGGCCGGCGCTCCGGCGCGGCTCGGCTTCGGTTCCCGGCTGGTGGCGCGGACCCTGCGCCACCAGCTGCGTGGCCGCGCCGAGTTCCTGTGGCATCCGGAGGGCCTGCAATGCCTGCTGACCTTACCGCTGCCTCAGGCCGGTGAGGCTAATGAGGACTGAGGTTGGCCCCGGTCGCTGGCGGCCGCCGTCAGCGCCTGGGCTGCGGCGGCGTACCGTCGCTGCTGCCCGTCCGGAACTTCCCCAGGGTCGGGCCGCTATCGTCTCGGTTGCAGGAGGCGCGGCATGGCTGGCGAGACCTGGCTCGGGACAGTGCGGCGTTTTGTCCGGCTGTCCGGCGGCTTCTGGCGCCAGCGCCAGGCTTGGCTGCTCGGGGCCAGCGTGCTGACGTTGAACGGCGCCGAAGTATCGCTGCTGCTGCGGCTGAATGGCTGGAACCGCGACCTGTTCAACGCCCTGCAACTGCGCGACGCTCATGGCTTGCTGGCGCAATGCGGCGTGCTGGCGCTGCTGGTTGCCGGCTTTGCCGCGGTGAACTGCCTGGGGCTGCAGGCGCGGCGTGGGCTGGCCCTGGGATGGCGCGCCTGGCTGGCGGCGCGACTTACCAGCGCCTGGCTGCAGGGTCCGGCGCGCGGTCCGGCCAATGTTGATGGGCGCATCGCCGAGGACGCGCGCATCGCCACCGAGGAAGCCGTTGAACTCGCTGCCTCCTGCAGCCACGGTCTGATCACGCTCAGCAGCTTCATCGGCGTGCTGTGGACGCTGTCGGCCGAGGGGCAAGTCACCTTGGCGGGGCTGCGCTGGGACGTGCCCGGCTACCTGTTCTGGGTGGCGATCGGCTATGCCGGCCTCGGCATGGCCGGTGCCCGCCTGCTGGGCCGCCCATTGGTGCAGGCCACCGACCATCGCCAGGCCCAGGAAGCCGACTACCGGGCGGCCCTGCTGGCCGGGCGGCAAGGCGGTGCCAGCCTGGCGCAGCGTCTGGCCGGCGTTGCCGCGGCCTTCAGCCACCAGACCCGTGCTGCCGCGCACCTCCAGTTGTTCTGTGTAGGCAACAATCGAATTGGTGGTGGCCTGCCCATCCTGGTCGCGGCGCCGGCCTGGCTGGCGGGCGACGTCACGCTCGGCTGGGCCATGCAGGCGGCCCAGGCGTTCGAGCAGGTGGCGGGGGCATTGAACTGGCCGGTGGACAACATGCCGCGGTTGGCCACGTGGCGCGCCTCGGCGGAGCGCGTGCTGGCACTGCATGCGGCCTGCGAGCCGGAAGCCACCGCTGACCGGGCGCGGCAGGCCGTGCCGGCGCCAGCCTGACGCTGGACTGGCGCCGTCGACCGGCAAGGCCTACATCCCCGGCATCATGGATATGCCGCCCCCCGACGCCGCCCTGACCAACGCCGCCCCGAGCCACGCCGCGCCGGAAGCTGCGCGGACCCAGGTCGCGACCGAAGCCGCGCGCCGCCGCACCTTCGCCATCATCGCCCACCCGGACGCCGGCAAGACCACGCTGACCGAGCGCCTGCTGCTGAAGGGCGGCGCCATCCAGCTGGCCGGCGCGGTGCGCGCCAAGGGCAATGCCCGGCGCACCCGGTCCGACTGGATGAAGATCGAGCAGGACCGCGGCATCAGCGTCGCCACCTCGGTGATGACGTTCGAACGCGGGGGCCTGGTGTTCAACCTGCTGGACACCCCGGGCCACGAGGATTTCTCCGAGGATACCTACCGCACCCTCACCGCCGTGGATGCCGCGGTGATGGTGCTGGATGCCGCGAAAGGTATCGAGGCACAAACCAGGAAGCTGTTCGAGGTCTGCCGCCTGCGCGACATCCCGATCATCACCTTCGTCAACAAGATGGACCGCGAGGCGCTCGACCCCTTCGAGTTGATCGACGACATCGAGAAGACCCTGGCGCTGGACGTGACGCCGGCGGCCTGGCCGGTCGGTCGTTCCAACGAATTCGCCGGCACCTTCGACCTGGTGACCAACAAGTTCCTGCCGGTGGATGCCGACGACGGCAGCGCCATCCAGATGACCGGGATCGACGATCCCAGGCTGGCCGAATTGGTCGGGCCGGACCGGGCCAAGGCACTGCAGGATGAGGCCGAACTGGCCCTGGCCGGCTTCCCGGAATGGGACCTGGCCGCCTTCCGCCAGGGCACGCTGACCCCGATCTTCTTCGGCTCGGCGCTGCGCGACTTCGGCGTGGGCCACCTGCTGGACGGGCTGGCCAAGTATGCACCACCGCCGCAACCCAGGCAGGGCGATCCGAGAAGCGTGGACCCTGGCGAGGACAAGCTGACGGGCTTCGTCTTCAAGATCCAGGCGAACATGGACCCACAGCACCGCGACCGCGTCGCCTTCGTCCGGCTGTGCAGTGGCCGGCTGTGGAAGGGCATGCGGCTGAAGCAGGTGCGCACCGGCAAGCAGGTGCCGGTCAATGCGCCGTTGTTCTTCTTCGCCAAGGACCGCCAGGTGGCGGAAGAAGCCTGGCCTGGCGATGTCGTCGGCGTGGCCAACCATGGCATCCTCCGCATCGGCGACACGCTGACCGAGGGCGAGGAGCTGAACTTCCGCGGCGTGCCGAGCTTCGCGCCGGAAATCCTGCGCCATGTGCGGCTGGAAGACCCGATGCTGGCGAAGAAGCTGCGCACCGCGCTGGACCAACTGGCCGAGGAAGGCGTGGTGCAACTGTTCCGCCCGCTGGATGGCTCGCCGCCCGTGGTTGGCGTGGTCGGCCAGCTGCAGCTGGACGTGCTGGCCAGCCGGCTGAAGGTGGAATACGGCGTACCCGCCGGCTTCAACGAGACCAACTGGACGCAGATGCGCTGGGTGGTCAGCGACGACAAGGCACAGGCCGAAAAATTCCGCACCTTGAACCGCCGCGACTGCGGCGAGGACCACGACGACGAACTGGTGGCGTTCTTCGGCAGTGACTGGCGCCGCAAGCGCGCCGAGGAAGAGTTCCCCGCGCTTCGCTTCCACGCCGTGCGCGAGCAACACGGTGTGGAACACATGAAGCGCTGACGGGAAGCACACGCCAGGTCGGCGCGGATGCTTCACGCGGAGCTGGCGCTACGCACCCCAGTTGCGCGGTGAGAAATCCATCGCGAAGGACTGCGAGGCCCGCCACGGCAGGCCCTTGCGCAGCGCGGTGAAGGTCGCGTTCTGGTGCAGCACGGTGTAGGCGGGGTCCTCGCGCTCGCAGATCTCGAGCATCCGACGGAACGCCGTCCGCCGCGCCGCCGGTTCCACCGAGCTGGCGAGGACCTGCATCGCCGCCTTCGCCTCGTCGTTCTCCCACTGGCCGCTTTCCCAGGTCTGCCCGCCCGGCGCATAGGTGGCCATCGACGAAACGGGGTCGCCGAAGCCCGCGGTGTTGGAGTTGTCCGAAATGCCGCGACCGGGGAAGCGGCCGAGGATCTGGCCCCAATTCTCCTTCATCTCGATCTGCACGTTCAGCCCGGCCTGACGCCAGCCTTCCACCAGCACCTGCGCACCGGGGGTCTGGTTGGTGTAGTAGTTGTTGAGCAGCTGATACGGAATGGCCTCGCCCTTGTAGCCGGCTTCGCGCAGCAGGCGCCGGGCCTCCGCAAGGTCGAAGCGCGGGGCCGACCAGTCGGCCTGGAACATCTCGCCGTAGAACTCGTGCTGCAGTCCCTTGGGTACCGCGGTGCGCCCGGCCCACAGCGCGTCCACGATCGCCTGGCGGTCGATCGCGTGCGTCATCGCGCGGCGCACCAGCGGGTTGGCCAGCACCGGGTGGTGCTTGTCGAAGATGGTCAGGCGGATGTTGTTGATCCGCCCGCCCTGCACCGCCAGGCGCGGGGCGCGCTCGATCTCGCCGATCTGGTCGGGCGGCATGTCGCAGGCGAAGTCGGCATCGCCGGCGCGGAGCGCATTCACCCGGGCAGCGACGTCCGGCACCTCGATGAAGCGGATGCTCTTCAGCGGCGGGCGGCCACCCCAATACGCATCATGCGCTTCCAGCAGCAGGTCCTGGTTGGGACGGAAGCGGGCGATGCGGTACGGCCCGCTGCCGATGGGCATGCGCGCCCATTCCAGCCAGGAGGATGCCGCCGCGAACCCGGCGCGGGAAAAGATGGAGCCGGAGGTGCGGGTCAGCCGGGATTCGAGGGTGACGTCGGGCGCGCCGTTAATGAAGCGTACCGTGCGGGCATCCCGCACCTCAATGCGCTCGAACGCCGGGAAGGCTGATCTTGAGATGGCACTCGCCTCCGGCGGCGGCACCTTGCTGGCGGCCTGCTGCGCGGTGCCGACGAACAGCCCGCGCGCATCCGCCGCCGTGCCGCCGAAGCGCGCCGCGCTGAAGCTGAAGGCGACATCCTCGGCCGACAAAAGCGTGCCGTCGTGGAAGCGCACGCCATCGCGCAGCGTCAGCTCAACGGTCCGATGGTCGATGCGGCGCCATTCCGTCGCCAAGCCAGGGCGGGGCCGCTGGGTGCGCGTCCAGTCCATCTCGATCAGGCATTCGGCGAAACTCGGCATGACGCGGAAGCCGACGTTGGATTGCTCGCGCATCGGCTCCAGCGTGCCGGAGGTGCTGATGTTCTGCACCGCGACGGTGATGCTGGGCCGCTGGTCGGCCTGGGCAATGGCGAAGCGTGGCAGCAGCGTGCCACCGGTGATCAGCAGGTTGCGGCGTGACGGCATGCGGGCAATCCTTCAGCGGAGCGTTGGGTCCAGCCGGTCGCGCAGCCAGTCTCCCACCAGGGAAACCGACAGCGTGGTCAGCACGATGATCGAGGCCGGCGAGAGCAATATCCACGGCGCGCGCGTCAGGTATTCCCGCCCATAGCCGACCATGTTGCCCAGCGAGGTCGCCGGCGGCTGCACGCCAAGGCCGAGGAAGCTGAGCCCGCTCTCCAGCAGGATCACCTCCGGAAACACCAGCGTCATGGAGACGATGAGCGTGGAGGCGATGTTCGGCAGCACGTGCCGGCCATACAGCCGCAGCGCCGAGGCGCCGAGCTGCCGCACCGCCGCAGCGTAGCCCTGCGCCCCGGCGGAAACCGCCAGCCCGCGGGCGATGCGCGCATAGCGTTCCCACCCATGCAGCCCCAGCAGCAGCACCAGCAACCCCAGCGCATTGCCGAAGAAGGCCAGCACCGAAAGCGCCAGGATCAGGAACGGCATCGCCGCCTGGAAGTCCGCCAGGGCCATGACCAGTTGTTCCACCACGCCGCGGAAATGCGCGGCCAGGAAGCCCAGCGTGGTGCCGAACGTGGCCGAGATGACCGTGGCGCCAAACGCGATCACCAGCGACATCCGAATGGAGGCGATGAGCCGCGACAGCACGTCGCGCCCCAGCTCATCGGTGCCCAGCGGATGCAGCCAGGTGCCGCCCATGAAGGCCGGCGGCGCCAGCCGGTTGCGGAGATCGAGCGCGGTGGTGCCGTAGGGCATCAGCACGTCTGCCAGCAGCGCCACCACCAGCATCAGCGCCAGCCAGCCCAGCGCCACGCGCACCGCAGCCGGCATCAGCGCGACCCTCCGCGCCTGAGCCGCGGGTCCAGCGCGCCGTACAGCAAATCCACCACCAGGTTGGCGCTGACCATGGTGGCGGCGACCAGCAGCAGGATGCACTGCACCACCGCCAGGTCGCGGTTCGCCACCGCCACCACCAGCAGCCGGCCGACGCCGGGCCAGGAGAACACGCTCTCAACCACCACGGCGCCGGCGATCAGGCTGCCGACCATGAAGCCGATGATGGTCACGGTCGGGATGGCGGCGTTCGGCAGGGCGTGGTTGCGCACCACCTGTGCCCAGGGCACGCCCTTGGCGCTGGCCGTGCGGATGTAGCTCTGCCCCAGCACCTCCAACATGGCGCTGCGGGTGAAGCGCGCCAGCACCGCAGCACCACCCACGCCCAGCGTGATGATCGGCAGCACCGCATGCCGCCAACTGTCCTGCCCGCCCGAAGGCAGCCAGCCCAGCTGCACCGCGAAGACCAGCACCAGCAGCAGGCCAAGCACGAAGGACGGCACCGTGAAGCCGGCCACGGCCAGCAGCATCACCAGCCGGTCGCTCCAGGAATTCCGGTGCAAGGCGGCATGGATGCCGGCGGGAATGCCCAGCCCCAGCTTGATCAGCAGCGCCGGCACGGTCAGCGCCAGCGTCGCCGGAATGCGCTCCCCCACCAGCACGATGGCGTCGCGCCCGTCGCGCATCGAACGGCCCAGGTCACCGCTGGCGATGGCGCCGAAATAGCTGAGGTATTGCCGCCACAGCGGTTCATCCAACCCCCAGGCGCGGCGGAACGCGGCCACAGCCTCGGGCGGCGCATCCACGCTCATGATCAGCAGCGCGGGGTCGCCGGACAGCCGCAGCACGACGAAGGCGAAGCTCACCACCAGCGCGATGGTCAGCAGCGCCCGAGCCAGGCGCAGAACCAGGAAGCGCAGCATCAGCCTGCCTCCGCCAGGTGGCAGGCCACGTTGCGGCCGGCGCCCACCGCCCGCAGCGCCGGCGCTTCCTCGGCGCAGCGCGCCACCGCCACGGGGCAGCGCGGGTGGAAGGCGCAGCCGCTCGGCCGGTCCGCCGGGTTGGGTGGGTCTCCCTGCAGCACCTGGCGCGGCTGGCCACGCTTGCTCGGGTGCGTAATGGCGCTGACCAGCGCGCGGGAATACGGGTGCGCCGGCGCGCGCAATACCGCATCCGGCTCGCCTTCCTCGACGATGCGGCCAAGGTACATCACCGCGATACGCTGGCTCACCTGCCGCACCGCGCGCAGGTCGTGGCTGATGAACAGCAGCGCCAGGCCGTAGCGCTGCTGCAACCCCATCAGCAGGTTCATCACCTGCGCCTGGATCGAGACGTCGAGCGCGCTGATCGGCTCGTCGCACACCAGCAGGTCCGGCGTGGTCGCCAGTGCGCGGGCCAGTACCGCGCGCTGCCGCTGGCCGCCGGAAAGTTCGTGCGGATACCGCGCTGCCTGGTCAGGGCGCAGGCCCACTGCCGCCAGCAACTCCTCGACGCGCGGCGCCAGGCCATGGATCGCCGCCGGCTCCGCCACCTGCACGCCAATCGGCAGCCGGCGGTCCAGCGCGCCCAGCGGGTCCTGATACACCATCTGCATGCGCGCGCGACTGGCGCGCCAGGCGGCGCTGCCAGGCGGCGGCATCGGCGCACCGGCAAAACTGACGCTGCCCGCGTCCGGCGTCTCCAGCCCCAGCACCAGGCGCCCGGTGGTGGACTTGCCACAGCCGCTCTCGCCCACCAGCCCCAGCGTCTGCCCGCGTTCCAGCCGCAACGAAACGCCGTCCACCGCCTGCACCACCACCGGTCGGCCCAGCAGCCCGCGCCGCATGATGTAGCGCCGCACCAGGCCCTCCGCCCGCAGCAGCGCGGTCATGCCGCGCTCCGCAGGCAGCGAATGTCGTGCCCGGCCGCCACCGGCCGCAGCATTGGCACACCGGCCTGGCAGGCGGCATCGCGCTGCGGGCAGCGCGGCGCGAAGGAACAGCCCGGCGGCAGCGCGCCCGGCTCCGGCACGCCGCCGGGAATGGCCAGCAGCGGCGCGCGCGGGCCATCCAGCGGCGGCAGCGCGGCCATCAGCCCGGCGGCATAGGGGTGGCGCGGGCCGGCGAAGAAGCGCGCGGCCGCTGCCTGCTCCACGATGCGCCCGGCATACATCACCACCACGCGGTCGCAGACCTCAGCCACCACGCCAAGGTCGTGGCTGATCAGCACCAGCGCCATGCCAAGCTCTCGGCGCAGCGCCTGCAGCAGGTCCAGGATCTGCGCCTGGATGGTGACGTCCAGCGCGGTGGTCGGCTCGTCCGCCACCAGCAGTTCCGGCTGGCCGGCCAACGCCATGGCAATCATCACCCGCTGGTTCTGCCCACCGCTGAGTTCGTGCGGGAAAGCGTCCAGCCGGCGCGCGGCATCGGGAATGCCCACCAGGTCGAACAGCCGCTTCGCTTCCGCCCGTGCCGCCGCACCGGCCAGGCCGCGATGCAGCCGCAGCGCTTCCTGCACCTGGCGACCCAGCCGATGCACCGGGTTCAAGGCGCTGGCCGGGTCCTGGAAGATCATCGCCACGCGGCCGCCACGCACCCGGTCCAGCGTCGCCGGCGCGGCATGCAGGATCTCCGCCCCCGCCAGCCGCACGCTGCCCGCCACGCGCGCCTTGTCCGGCAGCAGCCCCAGCGCCCCAAGCCAGGTCACGCTCTTGCCGCAGCCGCTCTCGCCCACCATGCCCAGCGCCTCGCCCGGCGCAATGGCCAGGTCGATGCCGTGCACCACCGTCGCGCCGTCGAAGGCCACGCTCAGCCCGGCCAGTCGCAGCAGCGGTGCGGTCATCATCCGCCCCAGTTCTTCGCCCGGAAGTCCATGGCGAAGGCCGGCGCCGCCTGCCACTTCAGGTCGCGCCGCTTGGCGGTGAAGGTGGCGTTCTGGTGCAGCAGCGTATAGGCGGGGTCCTCGCGCTCGGCGATCTCCAGCAGGCGACGGAACACGGCACGGCGCCGCGCGCGGTCCGTGCTGGTTTCCAGCTCCACCGAAAGCCGATTCATCTCCTCGTTCGTCCACTCGCCCATCTGCTGCTGCTGGCCGTTCGGGCCGTGCTGGTTCACCAGGGAGGAGACCGGGTCGTTGAAGGCTGCCGAGTTCGACCAGTCGCGGATGCCGCGCTGGGTCGAGGTGTCGAAGATCTGCTGCCAGTTCTCCTTCATCTCGATCTGCACGTTCAGCCCAACGGCGCGCCACATCTCCACCAGCACCTGCGCCGTGGCGACCTGGTTGGTGTAGTAGTTGTTCAGCAGGCGGTACGGAATTGGCTCGCCCTTGTAGCCGGCCTCGCGCAGCAGCCGGCGCGCCTCGGCGGGGTCGTAGGCCGGCACGTTCCAATCGGCCTGGTACATCGGGCCGTAGAATTCCCACTGCAGCCCCTTCGGCACCACCGTGCGGCCGCCCCACAGCGCATCCACAATGGCCTGGCGGTCGATCGCGTGGGTGAAGGCGCGGCGCACGCGGGCGTCGCGCAGCTGCGGGTGGTTCTTGTCGAACACGGTTATGCGATGGTTCAGGATGGTGCTGCCCTTCACCTCGAAGGCGCGATTGCGTTCCACCGCCTCGATCTGGTCCGGCGGCAGGTCGGTGGCCATGGTGTACTGGCCGCTCAGCAGCCCGTTGATGCGCGACGAAACCTCGGGCACCTCGACGAAGCGCAGTTCGCGGAGCGGCGGCCGGCCGCCCCAATACTCGTCATGCGCGTCCAGGATCAGCATGCTGTCGGCGCGGTATTCGCGCACCTTGTACGGCCCGCTGGTGACAGGCTTACGGCCCCAGTCCAGCCAGCTCTGCGCCGCCTCGAAGCCGCGGCGCGAGACGATCTCGCTGCCGATGCGCGACAGCCGGCCTTCCAGCACCACGTCCGGCGTGGCGTTGACGAAGCGCACCGTGTGGCTGTCGACAATCTCCACCCGCTCCAGTGCCGGCAGCATGCGCCGGGCAATCGCCGGCACTTCCGGCGGCAGGCTCTTGCCGGCCAGGGACGTGATATCGGCCGTGGTCCGCATGGTCTGGCCCTGCAGGTCCGGGCGCATCCCTTCGGGGCCGAACATGCGTTCCGGGCCGAAGGAATAGGCCACGTCCTCGGCGGTCATGGTCTCGCCATTATGGAACTTCACGCCCTGCCGCAGCGAGAACTCCACCGTTCGGTCGTCCACCCGGCGCCAGCCGGTCGCCAGCATCGCCTCGTCTTCCAGCGCGCCCTGGTAGTTGCGGCCGATCAGCCCCTCGAACAGCGAGGTCAGGAACACGCGCTCGCCGACATTGCTCTGCTCGCGCAGTGGCTCCAGGGAATTGGTATTGCTGATCTTCTGCACTGCCACGGTCACCACCGGGCGCGTGTCGGCCTGCGCCAGCGCGGGCATCGGCAAAGTGGCGCCAAGCGCCAGCACCTGCCTGCGATTGAGCTTGCTCATCGACGATTCTCCAGGCCCTCGCGGGAGCCACGATAGGCGGTGAGGGTTCTCTCGGCGTGGTTCAGTCGCCAGGATAGGGCGCGCTGCGCGTAGTCCTTCACCAGCACCGCATAGGCGGGTTCTTCCGCCAAGTTGCGCAGCTGCGCCGGGTCAGCCGCCAGGTCGAAGAACAGCGGTGGCAGCGCAGCGAAATGCACGTACTTGTACCGCTCGTCCTGGACGACGCAGAGCGAACACTGGTCCATCTCCAGCCCCAGCGCGCCTTCCGGCCGGCCGCTGCTGAAGATCACGTCGCGGAAGTCGAACTCGTAGTGCAGCAGGTCGCGCCAGCCCTTCGGCGCGCCGCCGGACATGAAGGGCAGCAGCGAGGCACCGTCGCAGGCGCGCGGGATCTCGCCGCCCAGCCAGTCGAGGATGGTCGGCATCACGTCCACCGCCTCGGTCGGCGCGCGCTCCACCTGGCCGGCGCGTTCGGCGTGGTCAGGGTCCTTCACCACCAGTGGCACGCGGAAGCTCTCGTCGAAATAGCCGATCTTGCCCAGCAGGTGGTGGTCGCCCAGCTGCTCGCCATGGTCGCTGGTGAAGACCACCAGCGTGTCCTTCCACTGGTCGGTCTCGTCCAGCCAGGCGAAGACGCGGCCGAGGTTGTCGTCCACCTCGGAGATCAGCCCGGCATAGGTGGCGCGCATCTGCCGCACGGCGGCCTCGTCCATCGCGCTGGCCGAGCCGCCGGCACCGTGGAAGAAGCTGCCTTGCGGAATGCCGTTGACGTAGAAATCCAGCAGCGGATGCTGCGCGGCTTCTTCGGCCACGCTGGCTGCGCGCACCGGCGCGGGCATGTCCGCGGCGTTGTACATGGCGTGGTAGGGCGCCGGCGCGATGAAGGGCGGATGCGGCCGGTAGTAGCCCAGGTGCAGGAACCACGGCTTGCCGCCCACGCCTTTCAGATAGCTCAGCGCCCGGTCGGTGAAGTAGGCACTGTCGGAGAGTTCGCGCGGCACGCGGCACGGGCGGTCGGTCACGCCGGGCACGGCGTCCTCGCCTTCCGGCAGCCAGATGTCCTCGCGCTTCGCCGGCAGCGCGTAGCCCTTGTGCGCCAGCCAGCCGAAATAGCCGTCCATCGTCGGCTCGAAGTCGCCGACATTGCGGAACCCGTCCATCGTCTCGCCCAGATGGGTGAAGCGCGGGTCCTGCGGGCCGGTGCTGCGCGGGTCCGGCGTGGTGGTGGTGTAACCGATCAGCGCGGGGTCGTAGCCGGTGCGGCGCAGCGCCTTGCCCAGGTTGAAGTGGCGCGCGTCCAGCGGCACCGTGTTCTGCACCGCCCGATGGTTCATCAGGTACAGCCCGGTCAGCAGGCTGGCGCGGGCAGGGCCGCAGGGCACCGCGTTGGTCACGTGATTGGCGAAGGTCACGCCCTCCGCGCACAATCGGTCGAGGTTCGGCGTGCGCAGGAATTCGGCGCCGAGCTTGGGGACGAAATCCGCGCGCCACTGGTCCACCACGATGAGCAACACGTTGCGTCGCTGCGCCATCAGCCCCTCCATCCAAGGCGCAGCGGGTATCAGCCGGCAGGTACAGCCACGTTACGATTGAAAGGCTGATTTATGACAACCGCCTGGGTCGGCGCTCCGCCTTCATTCGCGGCGCGAGCCCAGCGCTGCCGGCACCACGGCGACCCGCGCATTCACCGCCAGGGTGACCAGCGCGGCGGCGGCAACCCGGCCAGCATGCCGCCGGCGACCGAAGCCGCTGCCGCGCCGCGTCGGCACCGCTGCGGTATTCTCCGGGCCAAGGCCATCGCGGCGCAGGCCATCGAGAAGGACGAGCGTTCTGGACCCCAAAGTCGCCAGAGCCACTCCGCGAGCGCCTGATGCTCGGCGCTTTGGCAACCAAAGCGTGACGCCAGGGCAACCGGCGCTCAGGGCTTGGCGCCACCGAAGGCATGCCGCGCCGCCTCCACCAGCGCCCGCACGTTTGGCGAGCGTTGGCGATTGGCCTGGAAGACCAGACTGACCGGCACCGGAGGCGGTTCATGCCCGGCCAACACCCGGCGCAGCCGCCCGTCCGCGAGGTGTGCCGCCACCTGGTAGTTCAGCACCCGCGCAATCCCCAGCCCGTCCACGGCCGCATCGATCGTCGCTTCGACGCTGTTGGTCAGCAGCCGCGCTTCGCAGCGGATCGCGACCTGGCCAGCCGGCCCGAACCGCCACTCGCCATTGCGGGTGAAGTTGTCGAAGGCGACCAGGGCGTGGTCCCGCAGCGCAGCCACCCGATCCGGCTCGCCATGGGCTTCCAGATAGGCCGGGCTGGCGACCAATACGCGCTGCACCTCGGTCAGGCGCAGCGCGTGCAGCGCACTGTCCGGCAACTCGGCGATGCGCACCGCAACATCGATGCCTTCCTCCGCCAGCCGTACCACGCGGTCGGTCAGCGTCAGCCGCACCTCCAGCGCCGGGTGGCGGCGCAGCATCCCGGTGATCACCGGAAGGATGTGCAGCCGGCCGAACACGACCGGCGCGGTCACCATCAGCACGCCTCGCGGTTCCGCCGTCTCGCCCCGCAGGTTCCGGGCGGCGTCGTCCAACTCCTCCACCGCGCGGCGGCAGCGGTCCAGGTAGGCGGCGCCTTCCGGCGTCAGCGCCACCGTGCGGGTGGTGCGTCGCAGCAGGGCCACGCCCAACTCAGCTTCCAGTGCCGCTACCGCGCGGCTGGCCGCGGTCGGCGAAACGCCAAGCCGGCGCGCGGCCTCGGCGAAGCTTGCCTGGTCCGCAACCGCGGCAAAGGTGCGCAGATGGTCCAGCCGGTCCATGCCGAATTCCGCAATGACGTACTGCGGATTAAAGCGATTATCGCGCCATCGGCAAGGGCGCATATGGGGACACCAGAAGGAGCGCCCCGTGGCCACTCCGTTTCGCCTTCGCGGCTCAAACGTGGCGTCCACCACCGGCGGGACCGAAATTGAGCAATCCGGAGGCAGCCGGTTTGTTGAGGGCCGACCGGGCGCGGGCCGTACCGCGGCCAAGGCCGCAGCCGCCGAACAAGGCAGGAGGGAATGATGACCCAGTCGAGCGATATTGCCTTCACCGCGAGTGTACAGGCCGAGCAGGCCCGCCGTGGCTCCCGTGCCCGCCATGCGGCGCGGCCGTTCCGCAGCGCGCTGACCGGGGACCTGACCGACTTCCTGGCCGAGGTCGACACCGCCTACCTCGCCACCGCCTCGGCCGCCGGGCAACCCTATGCCCAACACCGCGGCGGCCCGAAGGGCTTCATCCGCAGGGTCGATGACCATACGCTCGGCTTCGCCGATTTCAGCGGCAACCGCCAATACGTCACCCTTGGCAACCTGGCCGAGAACCCCCGCGCCTTCCTGTTCCTGATGGACTACGCGCACCGCCGCCGGGTCAAGCTGTGGGGCAGGGCTCGCGCGGTGGAGGACGACCCCGCCTTGCTGGCGCAGCTGATGCCGGAGGGCTACCAGGCCCGGCCTGAGCGGGTCATCCTGTTCGAGGTCGAGGCCTGGGACGTGAACTGCCCGCAGCACATTCCGCCCAAACTGGACGCCGGCGACGTGGCGGCAGTGGTGCAGCAGCTCCAGGGCCGCATCGCCGAACTGGAACAACAGAACGCGGCGCTGCGCGCCGGCAAGGACCCCGCATGACCCCGCGCCCGCCGCTGCCGCCTTTCACCGGCGAGACCGCAAGGCAGAAGGTCCGTGCCGCCGAGGATGCCTGGAACGGCCGTGACCCCGCCCGCGTCGCGCTGGCCTATACGCTGGACAGCCGCTGGCGCAATCGCTCCGAATTCCTCGCCGGCCGCGCCGCCATCGAGGCATTCCTGACTCTCAAATGGGCGCGAGAGCACGAGTACAGGTTGATCAAGGAGTTGTGGGCCTTCTCGGAAGACCGCATCGCCGTGCGCTTCGTCTACGAATGGCACGACGGCGCCGGCCAATGGTGGCGCAGCCATGGCAATGAGAACTGGCACTTCGACGTCGCGGGCTACATGGCCGAGCGCCACGCCAGCATCAACGACGTGCCGATCAGCGCCGAGGACCGCCTGTTCCATTGGCCCCAGGGGCCGCGCCCGGCCGGGCATCCCGGTCTGGCGGAGCTTGACCTGTGACGATGGGGGCAGCTTGTGGCATGGCACCGCGGTGGTCGCGCCATGAACATGCCGTCGATGGTGGTGGCGACCGGCGTATCAGGCGCCCAAGGCGCGTGGCTGTGCCAGCCACTGGCATGAGGTGCCGCCGTCGCAGTGCTTGGTTGCTGGCATAGGAAGCGGGCCGCGCCGCACCGGGAGTCGATGACCGCCGCGATGACTTAGCCGGCGGGGTGGGCGTCTCTCCGCCCCCGGCGCGGGTTGCCGGGACGACCGGATGCCTCTTGCGAAGCCCCCACTCACACGCCCGCAGCGCACTCCCCAGCACGGGCAGATTAGCCCGCTTGGACCCTCGGCAGGCAAGTCAGTGCGAATCGGCAGGCACGGGCACCCCCGCGAAACGGCACTTGTCAAAAGTCGATATGGGAGATCGGATTGGAGACGGGCCAGGACGCAGCCCCTAACCCATTGAAGTGCCTGGCGTCCCCTACGGGATTCGAACCCGTGTCGCCGCCGTGAAAGGGCGGTGTCCTAGGCCTCTAGACGAAGGGGACGTTCCGAGGCAGGGCCGGGTGACTACACTGGGCGGTCGCGCTCGTCCAGCCTTTCGCCGCCAAATTTTCCGCACCCTTGCCCGGGCCGCGGGCCGGGCAGCACACTGCGGCATGAGCACCGACCTGGCCTATGCCACCGCCCTGGAACTGGCCCACCGTATCCGCCGCCGGGACTTGTCGCCGGTCGAAGTGATGCGCGCCACGCTGGATCGCGCCGAGCGCAGCCAACCCGTGCTCAACGCCTTCGTCACGCTGTGCCCGGAAGCCGCCATGGCCGGCGCCCGCGCGGCCGAGCGGGCGGTGATGCGGGGCGACGCGCTCGGCCTGCTGCATGGCCTGCCACTCTCGGTCAAGGACCTGGTGCCTACCGCCGGCGTTCGCACCACCTATGGCTCGCTGATCTACCGGAACCATGTGCCGGCACAGGATCCGGTGGTGATCCAGCGCCTGAAGCAGGCCGGCGCCATCCTGTTCGGCAAGACCACCACGCCGGAATTCGGCCAGCAGCCGCTCACCCGCTCCCGCGTGTTCGGCGAAACCCGCAACGCCTGGTCGGCCACCCGTACCGCGGCGGGCTCCTCGGGTGGGGCGGCGGCGGCCGTGGCGGCAGGCATCGGCGTGCTGGCGGTGGCCAGCGACGGCGGCGGCTCCACCCGCATTCCCGCCGCGGCCAATGGCGTGGTCGGCTTCAAGCAGAGCCTCGGCACCGTGCCGCAGGACTGGGCGCATGATGCCTTCGGCAATATCAGCTACGTCACGCCAATGACCCGCACGGTGGCCGACACCGCGCTGATGCTCAGCGTCATGGCGGGCCCGAGCGAAGCCGACCCGCAGACCATCGGCCGGCCATCGCAGGATTATCTCGCCGCGGTGCAGGACCAGCATGACCTGAAGGGCCTGCGCCTCGGCTTCCGTGCCCTCCTGGGCAACACGGTGCTGGGCGCCGACATGCGCCGGCTGTTCGAACAGGCGGTCGCCACCCTGGCCGAAGCCGGCGCCGAGCTCAGCGAGTGCACGCACGACGTGGAACACGTCGAGCGCCTCTGGTTCATCGTCAACGCCAGCTACCGCCGGGCCCAGTATGGCCACCTGATCGCCGAGCACCGCGCCATCATGTGCCCGACCTTCCTGCGCCAGATGGATGCCGCGGCCGACTACAGCGCCGCCGAGCTCTACGACGGCATCCTCATGCGCTCCCGGCTGTACCGCCAGGTGCAGGGCTGGCTGGAGGGGCTGGATGCCATCGTCATGCCCACGCTTTCCCGCGCGGCGCTGCCGCTCGACCAGGACTTCTTCGCGCCGATCGAGATCGACAACCAGGTCACGGATACCATCCGGCGCGCCTGGTACCCGTACACTATGCCGTTCAACCTCACCGGCCATCCGGCCATCTCGGTGCCCTGCGGCTTCGATTCGGACGGCCTGCCGCTCGGCCTGCAGATCCTCGGCCGCCCCGGCGCCGATGCCACGGTGCTGCGCCTGGCCGCAGCGTTCGAGCAGCGGCGACCTTGGGCGCAGCACCGGCCCCATTTGCCGGAGCTTGATGCCTAGTTCTTGAATTGTTCTCGCCGCTGCGGCATCCTCAGCGGCATGAGGCAGGGCAAGGATGATCCGCCGGTGCCGCCCTGGCTCGGGGCCGGCACCTGGGCTGCAATGGCGGCGGCGCGGGATGCGGCGCGGGCGCGCGGGCTGGCGTTGCCGGCGGTGGAAACGGTCGTGCGGGATATCCTGCTGGCCCGTCATCCCGCCCTGCCGGCGTGCCTGATCTCCGAGGCTGCGGCTGCGCTGCTGCCCCGGCAAGCCTGGCGCCGGCTGCCGCGCCGCACCTGGCCACCGGTGCCGCGGCCACTGCGCCCCTGAGGCGCTGCCCGAAGGGTGCCTTCCGCACGCTGCAACTTATTGACTTCAGGGCAGTAAGCCCGTTCTGCCGATTCCCCCGGAACGGATATGGCGCTAGCGTCCGGCAAAAGCCGATGCCGGAGGTTCCGCCCATGCTTCGCCGCACCCTGCTTGCCGCACCAGCCCTGGCCACCACCGCACTGGCCCAGCAAGCCTGGCCCGGCACGCGTCCGGTCAAGGTCATCTACCCCGGTGCGCCCGGCAGCCCTGCCGACGTCTATGCCCGTTTGCTGTGCGAGCATTTCTCCCGCGCCTTCGGTGCCCCCTTCGTGCTGGAGAACCGTACCGGCGGCAGTGGCGCCATCGGCAGCGTGGTCGCCGCCAACGCGCCGGCGGATGGCTATACGCTGCTGTTCACGCCCAACAGCTTCCAGGTCGTCGCGCCCATCGTCATTAGGGACGTCGGCTTCGACCCGGTGCGCGCCTTCACCCCGGTGGCCAACATCTACCGCTACGGCATGCTGCTGATTGCCGCCAACACGGTGCCCGTCACCACCACCGCCGCGTTCGTCGCCTGGGCCAAGGCACATGGCGGACCGGTCAACATGGCCAGCGTCGGCATCGGCAGCGTCGGGCATCTGCTGGCGGACCGCTTCCGCCGCCGCGCCGGCATCGAGGTGGTCCATGTGCCCTACCGGCAGAACGCCATGATGAGCATCGTCACCGGCGAATGCGACTACATCATCGACAATATCGGCTCGTCCGGCCAGTTGATGCGGGACGGCAAGGTCAGGCCGCTGGCGCTGACCGGGCAGGAGCGCAGCCCGTTGTTCCCGGACCTGCCGCTGCTGGCGGAAGTCGGCTACCCCGGCTTCGATGAGGAAGTCTGGTTCGGCCTGTTCGCCCCCACCGGCACGCCGCGCGGCATCGTGGACAAGCTGAACGTCGAGACCAACCGCTGGCTGGCGCTGCCCGAAACGCTGGGCCGCTTCCGCCAGGGCGCCCATGCCGCGGTGCCCGGCACGCCGGAGGATCTCGCCCGCTTCTGGGCTGCCGACCGCGAGCATTGGGTGCAGGTGGTGCGCGAAACGGGGATTACCGTGGAAAACTGACCCGATACCGACGAACGGGGCCGTCCCGTTCAGCCCTTGCGCGGCAGAGGTCCCGCCTTGCCGAACAGCCAGCCCTGGCCGAAGCCGATGCCCAGCTGCTGCATGGCGGCGCATTCGGCCTCGGTCTCGATCCGCTCGGCCACCACCTTGGCGCCGACATTGCGCGCCAACTCCACCATGGCCACCAGGAAGCCGCGATCCCGCGCGCTGCGCATGGCGTGCTGCACGTACAGGCCGTCGATCTTGACGTAGTCCACCTTGAAGCTGCGCAGGTAGCGGAAGGCCGCGGCCCCGGCGCCGAAATCATCGATGCACAGCGGCAGCTTCCGCGCCCGCAGGGCTTCCACCGTCGCCACCGCCTCGGCCTCGTGCTCGATCTCGGCGGTCTCGGTGATCTCCACCAGCAGCTTGGGCACCAGGCTCGGCTCGGCATCCAGCAGGTGCAGCAACCGCTCCCGAAAGGCCGGGGACTGCAGCGACAGGCCCGAGAGGTTGCAGGCGATCTGCGCATCGGTGGTGCTGCGCGCCGCCTCGCAGACCAGTTCCACCACCGCCCAGTCCAACTCCTCGGAAAGCCCGACCGTCTCGGCGAAGGTGACGAACTCCTGCGCCTGCGCGGTTGGCACGCCGGCGCTCGGCGTCGGCCGCAGCAGCGCCTCGTAGTGGTGGATGCGCCGGTCCACCAGGCTGACGATGGGCTGGAAGGCCAGCTTGAAGCGGCGTTCCGCAATGGCCTTGCGCAGTGCCTCGGCCTTGGCGCACGCCTCGGCGACGAAGCCCGCCAGCCCGCCGCCGAAGCCCTCGCGCTCCAGCGCCGTGCCGCCGCCGTCGGCGAAGCTGGCCAGGGCGTAGCGCAGCGCGCGGGTCGCCTGCAGGGGCGAAAGGCCGTCCTGCTCCAGCGCCAGGCTGCTGCTGGAGACCGCGCCGGCCTCGCCGGCCTCGGCCAGCACCGCTTCCAGCCGGGCGCCGATGGCGGCCAGGTCGGTGGCGGTGGAGGACAGCACGCCGTAGCGCCCGGCGGAAAGCTCGGCGGCCAGGCTTTCGCCGCTGGCCTCGGTCAATGCGGCGCCCAGGCGGGCCGCCAGTTCCGGCTTGGGCGTGATCAAGCCGTTGGGGCCGGAGAGTTCCAACAGGCCGAGCGAGGCGCCCGGCCCGGCCCGGCGTAGCCGGGCCTCGGCAGCCTGGGGCAGGCTGCCGGCGTCGGCGCGGTGGTTCAGGCTGGCCACCGGCATTGCCGAGATGGTCAGGCAGAAGCTGTGCCCTTCGGGTTGCGGCAGCGCCAAGCCGGCCACTGCCACCGGGGTTGCCGCCCGGTCGGCCAGCCGAAAGGCGCAGGGCGCCAGCCGGCCACGAGCGCCAAGCAGGGCGAAGGCGGTGGCAAACCCGTCCCGCTCCGGCCCGGTGAACAGGGTTTCGGCCCGCCGGCCGAGCCAGGCTTCCGGGGGCTCGCCGAGCCGATGCTGGAAGGTGCCGGCGGCGAAGATGATCGTCCCCGCGGCGTCGGTTTCCAGCAACAGCTCCGCGGCGGTGAAGGCGAATGCGAGAAACCGCTCCCGATCCGCAACCCTGCGCAGCGGGTGCGGCGCCGCCGTATTGAAACTGCCCTGCATCGTCCCCAGCCCTGATCCGGGCCGCACCGTGCAACGGGCGAGGTTAGCGGTGACTTAAGCCGCCAGTGCCGCTTCGCCGTCCAGGGTTGCGGCAGTGGCATGGACAACCGCCGCAATCCGCACCGCGGCCTGCACCGCCTCCTTCGAAACACCGTGCTGCAGCAGCGTCTTCTCGTGGCTCTCCATGCACATTCCGCAGCCATTGATGGCCGAAACCGCAAGCGACCACAGTTCGAAATCCACCTTCTCCACGCCCGGCTTGGCCATGATGTTCATGCGCAGCCTGGCCGGCATCTGGGCGTAGTCGCCGACCACCAGGTGGGTGAACCGATAGTAGATGTTGTTCATGCCCATCACGCTGGCGGCGGCCTTGGCAGCGGTCAGGGCCTCCGGCGAAAGCTGCGGGCCGAACTCGGCGACGATCTCGCGGATCACCAGCGGGTTGCGGCTGGCCAGCGCCGAGACCACGAAGGTGCCGGCGCGCTGCTGCTCGGTCAGCGCGGTCTCGGCCGCCAGGCTGCCCAGGTTCAGCTTCTGGTCGCGGGCATAGTCGGGCAGGGCATTGCGCAGGGCTTCGAGTGACATGTCGGGTACTCCATCAGTCGGGGGTGCCCTCCCCGGGCAGGCCAGGGGAGGGCAGGGGGTGATCAGGCGGCTTCGAACAGCTTGGCGGCGTCGAGCGTCTGCTTGCCCTTCTCCCAGTTGCAGGGGCACAGCTCGTCGGTCTGCAAGGCGTCCAGCACGCGCAGCACCTCGGCCGGGTTGCGGCCCACGTTCAGCCCGTTGACCGAGGCCCACTGGATGGTGCCGTCGGGGTCCACGATGAAGGTGGCACGCAGCGGCACGCCTTCCTGGCGGTCCAGGATGCCCAGCGCGGTGGAGAGTTCGCGCTTGATGTCCGCCAGCATCGGAATGGGCAGGTTGCGGATGTCGTCGTTGTGCAGGCGCCAGTTCAGGTGGACGAACTCGCTGTCCGTGCTGACGCCGTAGACCACCGCGTCACGGTCGCTGAACTCGCCGGCCAGCTTGCCGAAGGCGGCGATCTCGGTCGGGCAGACGAAGGTGAAGTCCTTCGGCCAGAAGAACACGATCTTCCACTTGCCGGCGTCGCTGGCCGAGGAGATCTCGGTGAAGGACTTGCCGGGGCCGCCGAGGCCCTCGGCGCCGGCCTTGACGGCGGTGAGGCTGAACTGCGGGAACTTGTCGCCAACGGTAAGCATGCTACTGATATCCCTTGCGTTTCGGTCGCGGACGGCGGCTTGCCGCGCGTCGCAGCAGGGATATCGTGCCGGCAGGACTTTCGATCCAACAAATAGTTTTTCGATTTTTGATCGCGAGAATCGATGGTGCCGGGCACAAAAAAGCCGGCCCCGTCGCCAGGGCCGGCTTGTTCGAGGCGCCATTTGCTCCTACGCGAAATCCGTGGCCAGCGCCGCACGTACGGCTTCCGGCACAATCGCCATGTGGCCGTAATTCGGGTGGGTCAGCCCCAGCACGATCTCGGCGCCCGGGGTGCGGAACCGGGCGATCTGCTCCGGCGTGAACTTGAAATGGACGAACTGCACGCTGCTGGCCTTGCCGTCCGCGCTGGTGCGGTCCTGGTCAGCTTCCGGCAGGCCCGGAACCACTTCGCCGAACACGCGGATGAAGGCGGTGTCCTCGATGCCGCCGAGCCGCACCAGCACGTTCTTGCGGCGGATCGGATCGTCGATCTCGATCATGAAGGTCGCCACCAGCTCGTCGCCCTGCGGCACCAGCGGGTTGTAGGCCATCAGCTCATCGGGGATCTGCTCGGGGCCGCCATTCTCGATCCAGCACATCTCCTGGACCTGGTGGCGCATGGTCTCCCAGCTCTCGAAGTAGAAGGTGATGTGCGGCCCCACCTCGATCCGGCGGTTGCGCTTGACGGCGGTCAGCCGGCGGCGTTCCTCCAGGCGCTTCTGCGCCCAGGCGTCGCGCGGCAGGATGTCCTCGGCGGTGATCTCGCGGCGGTTCATGCGTCAGCCCTCCAATCCGTATGCGCGGGCGAGCAGCTGGATCGGGTGGGAAACCAGCTGCGGCGCCGCGCCATTGCCCAATCTGTCCACGCCCTGGTGAATGTGAAGCCCCGCCAGCGGACATTCGCTGGCCATCCAGCCTTTCCCGGCCTGGGCGATATTGCGCGCCACCGGCTTGCCGACCTTCAGCGCCACCTCGAAGTTTTCCTTCTTGTAGCCCCAGCTGCCGCCATGGCCGGAACAACGCTCGATGACGTTGAGGTCGATCCCGGGGATCAGCTTCAGCATCTCGGCGCCCTTCTGGCCGAAATTCTGCGCCCGGCTGTGGCAGGCGATGTGGATCGAGACGCCGCCCTCCACCGGCTGCATGCCGGGCGCGACGCCTTCCTTCTTCGCAACATCGACGACGTACTCGCTGAGGTCGAAGGTCGCCTTGGCCAGCTTCGCCACGCCGGCATTCTCCGGCAGAATCAGCGGCCATTCGAACTTCAGCATCAGCGCGCAGGAGGGAACGAGCGCGATCACGTCCCAGCCCTCGTCGATCCACTTGCCCAGCTCCTTCGCCACCTTGTCGGCGCTGGCGGCCACGGCGGCGATGTCGCCCTGCTCCAGCAGCGGCATGCCGCAGCAGCCGGGGTGCACCACCTGGGTCTGCACGCCGTTCTTCGCCAGCACGGCGCGGGCGGCCATGCCCACCTCCGGT
>CAIMOR010000164.1 GCA_903843125.1 uncultured Rhodospirillales bacterium | reverse complement strand
GCTGTACCTGGACCAGTACCAGAACGGCCTGCTGGCGGCCGAGGTGGAGGCCATGCGGACCCAGGCGCGGATCTACGCCGGCGCCATCGCCGAGGCCGCGGTGCGCCAGCAGGACGAGGTGCTGAGCCTGAACGGCGACGTGGCGCGGCCACTGCTGCGCCGGCTGGTGGAGCCCTCCCCCAACACGCAGGCGCGGCTGTTCGACAATTCCGGCGTGGTGGTGGCGGACAGCCGGGTGCGCGAGGGCGCCGGCGGCGCGGTGGTGACCGAGCCGCTGCCGCCGCCGGAGCCGCGCGGCCAGCTTTCCCTGACCCTGTCCGGCCTGTCCGACCGGTTGCTGGCGCTGCTGCCGCACAGCCTGTTCGGCGGCCCGTCGCGCGGCGACGTGGTGGTGGACCTGAACCCGGACGCGCCGAGCTTCGACTGGCAGCCCGCCTTCGACCAGGGCACGCCGGACCGGCGGGAGGAGCTGCGCCTGGCGCTGGAGGGCGGCGTGCGCCCCTATATCCGCCGGACCAACGACGGCCGGTTGCTGGTTTCCGTGGCCGAGCCGGCCCGGCGCGGCAACCAGAGTGTCGGCATCGTGCTGCTGACGCGGGAGGCGCGGGAGGTGGACCAGCGGCTGTTCGACATCCGCGCCTCCGTGCTCGGCCTGTTCGGCACCGCGTTGGCGCTGACCGTGGCGCTGAGCTTCTACCTGGCGCAGACGCTGGCCTCGCCGATCATGCAGCTGGCCGGCAGCGCGGCGCGGATGCGCCAGGGCGAGGGCCGCAGCGGCAGCGTGCCGCAACCCCTGCTGGAACGGCACGACGAGATCGGCATCCTGGCGCGCGACCTGCAATCCGCGGCGCGCGACCTGTGGGCGCGGATCGACACCAATGAGCGCTTCGCCGCCGACGTGGCGCATGAACTGCGCAACCCGCTGACCTCGGTGCGCAGCGCGATCGAGACGCTCAGGCGGATCGAGAATCCGGACCAGCAGAAGCGGCTGCTGGCGATCATCGCCGAGGACGCGGTGCGGATGGACCGGCTGATCGCCGACATCAGCGATTCGTCCCGGGTGGATGCGGAGCTGTCGCGCACCGTCGCCGTGCCGGTGGATATCGCGCCGATCCTGGCGACGCTGGCCGAGCTGCAGGTGGCGACGCGCAAGGAGCACGACCCGGTGGTGGAGCTGGACGCACCGCCGGAGGGGTTGGTGGTGCGCGGCGTGGAAGGGCGGCTGGTGCAGGTGTTCCGCAACCTGCTGGGCAACGCCATCAGCTTCAGCCCGGACAGCGGCCGCGTTTCGCTGCGGGCGCGGCCGACCGGCAGCCTGGTGGAGGTGGTGGTGGAGGATGAAGGCCCCGGCATCCCCGAGGCCAAGCTGGAAGGCATCTTCGACCGGTTCTACTCCGAGCGGCCGAGCGGCGAGCGCTTCGGCCAGCACTCCGGGCTGGGGCTGTCGATCAGCCGGCAGATCGTGGAAGGCCTGCACGGGCGGATCAGTGCCGAGAACATGCGCGACGCCGAGGGCAAGGTGACGGGCGCGCGGTTCATCGTGCGGCTGCCGGGCGGGGCGTAGCCCCGGGCGGCTGGGCCGCGCGGGGCGCGGTGTTGCGGCTGCCGGGCGGGGCGTAGCCCCGGGCGGCTGGGCCGCGCGGGGCGCGGTGTTGCGGCTG
>CAIMOR010000163.1 GCA_903843125.1 uncultured Rhodospirillales bacterium | reverse complement strand
CGCGGCCGCGGCCGAGGCGGTGGAGGAGCGCGTGGTGGAACGGCTGGGCGAGGACGCCGCCCTGCCCCCGCCGGAGGAATACTCCGACGCGGCCGAGGATAGGGCGCGGCGCAAGGTGGAGCGCCTGGCGCGCGAGCGCGAGGAGATGGGCCCGGTGAACCTGCGGGCCGAGGCCGAGCTGGAGGAGCTGGAGGCCCGCATCGGCGGCATCACCACCGAACGCGACGAGATCACCACCGCCATCGCCAAGCTGCGCGGCTCGATCGGCAACCTGAACCGGGAGGGGCGGGAGCGGCTGCGCGAGGTGTTCAACCGGGTGGACCACGAGTTCCGCGGGCTGTTCGGCCGGCTGTTCGGCGGCGGGCGGGCGCATCTGGCGCTGGTGGGCAGCGACGACCCGCTGGAGGCGGGGCTGGAGATCTTCGCCGAACCGCCGGGCAAGAAGCTTTCGGCGCTGTCGCTGCTCTCAGGCGGCGAGCAGGCGTTGACCGCGCTGAGCCTGATCTTCGCGGTGTTCCGCTGCCAGCCGGCACCCGTCTGCGTGCTGGACGAGGTGGATGCGCCGCTGGACGACGCCAACGTGGAACGGCTGTGCGACCTGCTGGACCACATGGCCAGCGAGGGCGGCACGCGCTTCCTAATCATCACCCACCACCCGCTGACCATGGCGCGGATGCATCGGCTGTACGGCGTGACCATGCAGGAACGCGGCGTCTCCCGCCTGCTGAGCGTGGACCTCAGCCGGGCGGTGGAACTGGCCGAGGGGCCGGCGCCGGCGTAGCGCCGGGCGGCGGCTGCGCCGGCTGCAACCGGGCCACCGCCTGCAGGATGCCGATGGCCTGGTCCGGCCTCAGGTTCGGCGGGTCGAACCTGGTCGAGCCATCCAGCACCTCGACGATCGCCTTGTCGGCCGGCGTCAGCACCCGCGCGCACATGCTCCAGTGGCCGAAGCGGCGCGCCGCCAGCGGGCCGCAGGCGATGAGCCGCAGGTCGCGGTGGCGCGGGTCGGTCTCGATCCGCCGATAGGTCACGCTGGCATCCACCCGGCGGCCTTCCAGCGTCTGCAGGAACCAGCCGGAACAGAACAGCAGCGCGCCGGTCAGCCCGGATGCCTGGTTGTTCGGAATGGAGCTGCGCAGGATATCCGCAACCAGCCCCTGTTCCGGGCACCAGCCCGGCGAATGCACCGCCCGGCTGGCATAGACGAATTGATAAAGGCCATTCATATCAGCCAACCGGCTGCCGTACATTGGGGTCTCCGGGTCCAGTGCTCTCCTGCTGCGGAATATGCCGGCGGATGATTAGCGCCGTTCTAACCAGCGGCGGCACGCAACTGTTGCAACACCGGCTGTTACTTCAGCTTGTCCTGGAAGAAGCGGGTCACCACGGCGTTGAACTCGCGGTGCATCACCGCGCGGTCGAAGCCCGGCGGGTCGATGCAGATCTCCGGCACCGCGGCCAGCATCGGCAGCGGGCACGGCGCCAGGAAGGCGTAGTGGCCGGCGTTGTTGACCTCGGCGTGCAGCGGCGGGTTGGGCAGGGCGTAGCGCACCTGCTCGGCGTGCCAGGGATGCAGCAGCACCTCGTCGAACCGGCCACGCCACAGCTGCACCGGCATGTCCAGCGTCGCCAGGCCCTGCGGCACGAAGGTGTAGCCCAGCGCCGGCGCGGCCAGCACCAGCGCGCGCAGCCGGCCGTCATGCTCCCAGGCGATCGGCCCCTGCGGCAGGCGGTCTCCCGGGCGGCCCTGGCGGCAGCTGGGGTCGGCCGGCTGCACCGTGCAGTGCAGCGCAATGCGCCGCAGCTCCGGCACGCCGCCGGCCGCCACCAGCACGGTGAAGCCGCCGGCGGCGAAGCCGAAGCCGCCGATGCGCCCGGCGTCGATCCGGCCATGCTCGGCCCAGGCGCCGAGCAGCCAGTCCAGCGCCAGGTGGTACTGGTGCGGCCGCAGGATCAGGCCGCGCGCGGTGACCGACAGCGAGGGGTCATCCGTGCTGTCGCCCGGGTGGTTCAGCGCGCCGACGACGAAGCCGGCCTCGGCCAGGGCCAGCGCGGTGTCGTAGTGGTTGCTCAGGCTGCCGCCGCTGCCATGGCTGATCAGCACCAGCGGCAGGCCGGCGCCACGGATCGGCGCGTCCGGCGCCACCTGCTGCACATAGGGGCCGAGGCGCTGCGGCGCGGGTGGCGCGTCGGTCGGGTACCAGATGGCCAGCTCGAAGGGGCCGCCCTCGGGGTCCGCCACCACCGCCAGCTGGAAGCCCACCGCCGCGACCGCCGTGCCGGCGGCGGCCACGCCCAGGACCGAGACAGCCAGCAACATGGCCAGGACGAAGCGCTTCGGGCGGGTCATGGCTGGCTTTCACGCGGTTTTCACCGGCATCATTGCGGTTTCGAGTTGTCAATGTCAACATGGCGGCATGGCCCGGCCCTACCACCATGGCGACCTGCGCACCGCGCTGCTCGACGCTGCCCTGCAGGCGGTGGAGGCGGGCGGCCATGCCAGCCTCTCGCTGCGCGAACTGGCGGCGGGGCTGGGGGTTTCCCACGCCGCGCCCTACCGGCACTTCGCCAACCGGGAGGCACTGCTGGCCGCGGTGGCCAGCACCGGCTTCGACCGGCTGGCGCAGGCCTGGCTGGCCGCCTGGCAAGGCGCCGGGCCTGCCGGCGCCGGCCCGGCGGCGCGGCTGCGGCTGGCGGCGCGGGCCTATCTGGGCTTCGCCACCGAACGCCCGGCGCTGTTCCGGCTGATGTTCCAGGGGCCGGCGCCGCCGGGCGCCGAGGCCGCCTTCGCCGGGCTGCAGGCCACCATGGCCGCGGCGCTGCCGGGGGCGGCCGTGGCGGTGGTGAAGGCGCGCAGCATCGCGCTGTGGTCGGCGCTGCACGGCTTCGCCTGGCTGTGCGTGGAGGGCCGCATCCGCCCGGCCATGCTGGGCCCGCTGGCGCCGGGCGCCCTGCTGGAGGCGGTGCTGGACGCCGCGCTGGGGCCGCTGCCCGCCGCGCCGGGCTGACGCGGCAGGAGTTCTGCGGCGGCCTTGGCGCGGGGGACGCGACAACGCCTGCGGCCTTGGCGCGGGGGACGCGACCAACGCCTGCGGCCTTGGCGCGGGGGCCTTGGCGCGGGGTTGACGCCGGAAGCGCCCGGGTGCGTTGTCCTGCCATGCTGGTCCGCT
>CAIMOR010000162.1 GCA_903843125.1 uncultured Rhodospirillales bacterium | reverse complement strand
CTGCACCCGCGCGCTCATGGCGCTGGCGAAGAACCCGGGCGCCGCCACCGTCACCCGCACCCCGGCCGGCCCATGCGCCGCCCGCAGCGCCTCGCCATACGCCCAAACGCCCGCCTTGCTGGCGGCATAGGCAGGAGCATCCGGCGCCCCCAAAAACCCCATCACGCTGCCCACCAGCAGCACCTGGCCCGCCCCCCGCGCCACCATCCCCGGCAACAGGGGCTCCACCAGGTTCATCGCCCCCTCCAGGTTCACCCTTACCTGGCGCAACGCCGCCAGATGCCCCTCCGGCGCCCCATCCAACCCCGTGCCGGCCGAGGTTCCGGCATTGGCAATGGCCAGCCCCACTGGCCGCACGGCATCCCACCCCCGCACCGTGGCGGCCATCGCCTCGGCGTCCACCACATCCAGCACGGCAAGGAACACCTCAGCCCCCAGCGCCCGGCACCGCCCCGCCACCGCCTCCAACCCCGCCGCATCCCGCGCCAGCAGGTGCAGCGCCACCCCCGGCCCGGCCAGCGCCTCGGCCAGCGCCGCGCCCAACCCGCGGGAGGCGCCGGAGATCACCACGGACCGCACGGCGCCGGCCGTCACCGCGCCGCCCACCAGGCGGTCCAGCCGCCGGAGGCCCGGGCGACCCGCCGCCGCAGCCCTTCCGGCAGGCGCGACCCGGCCGGCGCCCGCATCCCGGCCAGCCGCTCGCAGAACAGCTCCACCGAACAGGGCAACCCCGTCACCGGGTCCCAGTAGCGCGGATACAGAATCAGCGCCGCCGCCACGAGTTCGTCCACCCCCAGCCGCCGCACCCGCCGCGGCACCGGCGCACGGTCCTCGGTCAGCCCCCAGCCGGCAAAGAAGGGCTGCCCCCAGCACACCACGCGGCGGCCACGCAGCAGCGCCTCGAACCCCGCCAGCGACGACATCACCTGCACCTCGTCCGCCAGCGCATACAGCGGCCCGATCGGCACCCCGGCGGCGACATGGTCGGCCATCACCGCCAGCGCCTCGGGCCGCAGCGCGCCCTGCCGCATGCCAGCCTCCACGTCCGGATGCGGCTTGTACACCAGGAAGGCGTCGGGGTCGGTGCGGCGGGCGGCCCGCAGCAGGTCCTGGTTGGTCCGCACCGTGCCGCCGCCACGCCGCAGCGACGCATCGTCCTCCACCTGGCCACACACCAGCATCACCCGGCGGCCGGCTGGCGGCACGAAGCCCGCCGCCGCGCCGGCCAGGTTGTACTTGGTGATGCCGCCCTCGACCAACCGCCGCCGCAGCCTGGCCGCCCGGGCCAGCAGCGCCGGTGGAAACGCGGCCTCGGCCAGCAGCCGCTCCAGCTCGCTGGGAACGGAAGGGTCGAAATGCGCCCCCGCCGCGTCCAGCACCAGGGATTGCGCCGGGGCCAGCCGCACGCCGAGGCCGGCCGAGCGGATGAAGCCGTCCTCCACCTGCACCAGCGGCACCCCGGCCGCGGCAGCCCGCGCCGGCAGCACGGCCGGCATGGCGGCGGCCCAGACGGCCACCGCCCCCTGCCGCGCCGCCGCGAAGCGCAGCGCCGCCGTGCCACGCTGGAACACCCGCGGCGGCCCGGCCTCGCCGGCCAGCCTGGCCTTCAGGCGGGCCAGCTTGAACACCTCCAGCCCGGTCGCCGCCACCAGCCGCCGGTTGGCCGCGGCGATG
This sequence comes from uncultured Rhodospirillales bacterium, assembly GCA_903843125.1. Classification (GTDB taxonomy): domain Bacteria; phylum Pseudomonadota; class Alphaproteobacteria; order Acetobacterales; family Acetobacteraceae; genus CAIMOR01. Next base: position 376 of record CAIMOR010000162.1, on the reverse strand, counting down.
ACGTGCCATTCAGCCAGCTGGGCCAGGGCCTCGGCGGCGCTCCAGGGCCGGGCGTGGAAGGGGTCGGCGAAGCGGCTGGCGGCCAGCAGCCGGCCGAGCACCTCGCCCGGCGGCAGCGCCGTGGCCTCGGCCAGCAGCGCCCGGGCCGCCGGCAGCTGGGCGAAGACCTCCAGCAACCCCGCGGGCCAGGCCCCGTCCGGGCCAACTGGCTGGGCCGAAGCGGGCGGCGGTTGGCCGAAAGCGGCCAGCAGTTCCGCCGGCAGCGCTTCGCCCGGGCCAGCCGGCTGCGCCTGGGCCGGCAGTTGTTGGCCGAAAGCGGCGAGCGACCCCTCCGGCAGCGCTTCGCCCAAGCGAGCCGGCTGCGCCTGGGCCGGCG
>CAIMOR010000161.1 GCA_903843125.1 uncultured Rhodospirillales bacterium | reverse complement strand
GGTCACGGTCATCAGCGGTTCCACCGCGTACCAGCGCGACAGCGGGCCGCCGCCCTGTCGCAACGCTCGCCGGGCCGCGAAGCCGCGCGCCAGCGCCGCCTGCTGCGGCCCGGGGCCCAGCGGGTCGGCGTCCAGCACCAGCACAACGGCGGCCTCGGCCAGGCGCGGCAGCGCCCGCAGTGGCTGGCCGAAGGCGAGCCTTGCGGCCGCGCGCGCCTGCGCCTCGCCCACCGGCTCGTGCATGTACCAGCGCATCGCCGGATACCGCGTGCGCGCGGCGCCCAACAGGCGCAGCAGCGTCGGGGAGCTTAGCTGCCCGGTCAGCACCCGCAGCCCGGCGCCATCGCCGGCCCGGTCGAGCCGAGCCAGCAAGGCCGCGGCGAAGCTGTCCCAGTCGGCAGGGCGCGCACCTTGCCGAGGCGCTCGCGAACGGTCGGGCTCGAACACCTCCAGCACCGCCGCCTCGGCCAGCACGTCGGTGCCGCCCAGGCTTGCGGGATGGCGGGGATTGCCGGCGACCTTGGTGGGCCGGCCCTGCCAACTGGTCACCAGCACGCCGCGGCCATAGCCTCCCAGCGGCAAGCAAGTGGCGAAATGCTGCGCCGTGCCGGGCAACATCCCTTCGGACGGCATCACCGCGGGCAGGATCTGCTCGGCCGGCTTGCCGCACCCGGCCAGCGGCAGCAGCGCGCCGGAGGCCAGCAGCCCCAGCGCGGCCTGTCGCCGGCTCAGCAGGGCGGCGGCAGTACTCATCGGTGGCACACCGAACAATCGGTGAGCCCGGCGGTATGCACCTGGTACCGCCGCAACAACGCAGCACCCTGAGCCTGCTGGTCCGGCGGCGGTTGCCACTCCGGGTCGAAGATCGCTGCGGCCGGGCGCAACGCCTGCCCCGGGTTGCGATGGCAGTCCAGGCACCAGCCCATGGTCAGTGGCGCCACCTGACGCATCAGCGGCATGCGGTCCACCGCACCGTGGCAACTGGAACAGCCCACGCCCTTGGCCACATGCACCGAGTGGTCGAAATACACGTAGTCCGGCAGCCGATGCACCCGCTGCCAAACCAGCGGCTTGTCCTGCGCCAGGCTTTGGCGCACCGGCGCCAGCATCGGCGCCCCGGTCCACAGCTGGGAATGACAGGTCATGCAGGTTTCGGTCGGCGGCAGGCCGGCATATCGCGCGTGCTCCACGCCAGCGTGGCAGTAGCGGCAATCCAGCCCGATGACCCCGACATGATGTTCATGGCTGAACGGCACCGGCTGATGCACCACCAAGTCCTGGCCGGTGGCAAAGGACGTGAACGGCAGCGCGCACATCAGCGCCACGAGGGTCAGTGGCACCACCACCAGCGCGGCGAGCGCCATGCGGCTGAGCGTGTTCGCCCTGGGCGCGAAGATCTGCACCACCTGCCGCTCCGCTCCCTGCCTGCGTCTGCCCGCCCATCCGGTGCCTCCGCGCCCAGCCCAACCGGCAACGTGGCGCAGCGGCTTCCGTTCACTGGCGCTGACCGGGGCGTGAACCATGCGGCGCAGTTGGGAGCTCGCTACCTGGGCTCGGCCCAAATCGGCGCCGCAGTTCATTGGTTCGAGATACGGATGGACCGCACGGCGGCCGCGTCGCTACCCTGCTGCCGGCGACGCTCTGCCGACAGCCTCGGCCGGCGGGGTCGTCGCTGCCAACCGAGGGACCATGGCCGAACCCATCCTGTTCTACTTCGACTTCCTCTCGCCCTATGGCTATCTCGGCAGCATCGAGGTGGAGCGGATGGCGGCCAGGCTGGGACGCCAGGTGGAATGGCGGCCGGTGCTGCTGGGCGTCACCGTGTTGAAGGTGATGGGCCTGAAGGCGCTGCCGGATACGCCGCTGAAGAAGGACTACGTGGCGCACGACCTGGAGCGCTGCGCACGGCTGATGCGGATCCCCTTCAATCGCCCCGACGCACCGATGCAGCCGCTGGCCGCCATGCGCGCCTACACCTGGCTGGCCGGGCAGGACGCGGCGCTGGCCAAGCGCTTTGGCCAGGCGGTGTACCGGACGCATTGGGCGGAAGCGACGGACATGTCCTCACCGCTGGCCGTGGCGAAGGTTGCCGCCGCGCTCGGCGTCGACCCCGCGGCGTTGCTTGAGGCCATCGGCAGCGCGCCGGTGAAGCAAACGCTGCACCAGGCGGTGGAAGCGGCCATCGCCGCCGGGGTGTTCGGCGTGCCCAGCTTCGTGGTGGGCGGCGAGATGTTCTGGGGCGCCGACCGCCTGCCCATGGTGGAACGCTGGATCGAGACCGGGGGCTGGTGATGGACCTGCACTGCTTCACCGGAATGGACCTGGCGCATCTGCTGGAACTGCAGGCCAGGGCGCGCGGACAGCACCCCTTCCTCATCTGGTCGCCCTTCGAGGGCGAGGCGCGCAGCTGGAGCTACGCGGCCTTCGCCGACGCCGTGGCCCGGGTGGCCGGCGCCATGGCGCGGCGCGGCATCCAGCGCGGCGAGCGCGTGATCATCCACCTGGAGAATTGCCCGGAAAGCCTCATCGCCTGGTTCGCCTGCGCGCGGCTGGGCGCGGTGGCGGTGCTGACCAATGGGCGCGCCGCCGGCGAGGAACTGGCCTGGTTCGCCCAGCACGCGGCGGCGGTCGCGGCCATCACCCAGCCGCGGCTGCTGGCCACACTGGCGGCGCACTGCCCCGGCCTGCGCTGGGTGGCGGTGACCGAGACCGACAACGGCGCCGCGCCCGACGCCACGCCCGAGCCGGCGCTCTCCTTCGCCACCTTGCTGACGGAGGCCGAGCCCGCCCCGCTGCGCCCGCCGGAGCCGATACTGCCGCTCAGCGTGCAATACACCTCCGGCACCACCTCGCGGCCGAAGGGCGTGCTGTACACCCACGCCAATGGGCTCTGGGCCGCCAAGATCGGCGCGCTGCATGCCGGCCTCGGTCCCGAGGACCGCTTCCTGGTACACCTGCCGCTGTACCACGTCATCGCGCTGTCCTACTCGGTGCTGGCCTCGCTTTGGGCGGGCGGCACGGTGGTGCTGCTGCCGCGGTTTTCCGCCAGCCGGTTCTGGCCGCTCTCGCTGCGGTACCGCGCCAGCTTCACCTCCATGGTGCCGTTCTGCGTCAAGGCTCTGGCGGCGCAGGAGGTGCCGGCGGAGCACGGCTACCGCGCCTGGGGCAATGCCATCTGGAGCCGCGCGCTGGAGACGCGCTACCGCCTGGGTATCCTGGGCTGGTGGGGCATGACGGAGATGGTGACCCACCCCATCGTGGGGGACCCGGGCAAGCCGGGCCGCGAGGGCGCCATCGGCCGCGCGGCGCCGGAATACCAGGTGGCGGTGCAGCGCGAGGACGGCAGCCCGGTGGCGCCCGGCGAGCCCGGCCATCTGCTGGTGCGCGGCCTGCGCGGGCTTTCGATCTTCGCCGAGTACCTGAACGACCCGGCGGCCACCGAAGCAAGCTTCGACGCACAGGGCTTCTTCCGTACCGGCGACCTGGTGGTGCCGCATGCCGACGGCTTCATCCAGTTCGTCGAACGCGCCAAGGACGTGCTGAAGGTGGGCGGCGAGAATGTCGGCGCCGCCGAGATCGAAGCCGTAATCCGCCGATTGCCCGGCGTGGCCGAT
>CAIMOR010000160.1 GCA_903843125.1 uncultured Rhodospirillales bacterium | reverse complement strand
GGCCGCCCCGGTGGCGGCGCCGCCCGGCCTGCCAGGCTTGCCGCCGCCCATCCTGGTGCCGCAGCCGGCGCCGCCGCTGCCCATGGCACCGGGGTCCTGAGCGCGTGGCCAGCAGCGCCGGTCTGGTGGCCTGGCTGCTGGAGGCGCTGGAGCCGCTCGGCGGCGTCACTGCCCGGCGGATGTTCGGCGGGCATGGGCTGTTTCGCCGCGGATTGATGTTCTGCCTGGTCGCCGGGGATGCCGCCTACCTGAAGGTGGATGACAGCACCCGGGCGGCATTCGAGGCCGCGGGCAGTGGGCCGTTCACCTACAGCCGTGGCGGCAAGCCGGCCTCGCTCGGCTACTGGCTGGTGCCGGCGGCGGTGCTGGACGACCCGGAGGCGCTGCAGGCCTGGGCGGAGCGGGCCATCGCCGTGGCGCTGCGGGCGAAGCGCGGCGGCTGAGCGGCGGACGTTGACAGTCCTGTGACCCCCCGCTACCCGGCGCATCCTGCCTGGCTGCGCCAGGACCCTGTCTCTCCTGGGCCAACCCAGGATCACGTCCAAGGACTGCCGCCATGGCGCTTGCCTTCGTATTCCCCGGTCAGGGCAGCCAGGCCCCCGGCATGGGCCGCGACCTCGCCGCCGCCTTTCCCGCCGCGCGGGAGGTGTTCCAGGAGGTTGACGAGGCGCTGAAGCAGAAGCTCTCGGTGCTGATGTTCGAGGGGCCGGCCGACGAGTTGACGCTGACCGCCAACGCCCAGCCGGCGCTGATGGCACACAGCCTGGCCGTGCTGCGGGTGCTGGAGGCCGAGGGCCGGCTGGACCTGGCCGGCAGGGTGGCGCTCGTGGCCGGGCATTCGCTCGGCGAGTACAGCGCGCTGACCGCGGCCCGGGCCTTCTCGCTGGCCACCTGTGCCCGGCTGCTGCGGCTGCGGGGCGAGGCGATGCAGCAGGCGACGCCGCCCGGGACCGGCGCCATGGCCGCGCTGCTGGGCGCCGACCTGGACCAGGCCAACGCCATCTGCGTCGCCGCCCGCGCCAACCCGGAAACGGGCCGTGACGAATGCGTCGAGATCGCCAACGACAATGGCGGTGGCCAGGTGGTGATCTCCGGCGCCAAGGCGGCAGTGGAGCGGGCGGTGGCCGCGGCGGCCGGCCATGGCGTCAAGCGCGCCATGCTGCTGCCGGTCTCGGCGCCGTTCCACTGCGCGTTGATGGGCCCGGCCGCCGATGCGATGGCGGAGGCGCTGGACGGCGCCGAGGTATTGGCCCCGGTGGTGCCGGTGGTGGCGAACGTGACCGCGGCGAAGGCGACGGCCCCCGATGAGATCCGCCGGCTGCTGGTGCAGCAGGTCACGGCCACGGTGCGCTGGCGGGAATGCATCGCGGCGATGACGGCCATGGGCATCGACCGCTTTGTCGAACTGGGCGCCGGCAAGGTGTTGACCGGGCTGATGAAGCGCAACGCACCCGAGGCCCAGGCCAGCGCCATCGGCACCCCGGCCGATGTCGAAGCCTTCCTGAAGACGATCTGAGGAGACGGCGCCCATGTTCGACCTGACCGGAAAGGTGGCCCTGGTAACGGGTGCGACCGGCGGCATCGGTGCCGCCATCGCCCGCGCGCTACACGCCCAGGGCGCCGCGGTGGCGCTTTCCGGCCGCCGCGCGGCGGAGTTGGAGGCGCTGGCCGCCGAGCTGGGCGGCCGCGTGCTGGTGGCCCCGGCGGACCTGGCAGACCCGGCCGCCGCGCCGGCGCTGGTGGAGACGGTCGAGAAGGGGCTGGGCAGCCTGGATATCCTGATCAACAACGCCGGCTTCACCAAGGACATGCTGGCGCTGCGGATGGGGGATGCCGACTGGAACGCGGTGCTGGACGTGGACCTTTCGGCCCCGTTCCGGTTGGCCCGCGCCAGCCTGCGCGGCATGATGAAGAAGCGCTGGGGCCGGGTGGTGTCCATCGGCTCCATCGTCGGCAGCTCCGGCAATGCGGGCCAGGCGAATTATGCGGCGGCCAAGGCCGGCCTGGTGGGCATGACCAAGGCGCTGGCGCAGGAGGTTGCCTCCCGCAACGTCACCTGCAACGTGGTGGCGCCGGGGTACGTGGAAACCGCCATGACGGATGTGCTGGGCGAGCCGGTGAAGGCGAAGATGGTGGAGCGCATCCCCACCGGCCGGATCGGCCGGCCGGAGGATATCGCCGCCGCCGTGGTCTACCTGGCTTCGCCGGAAGCCGGCTGGGTGACCGGGCAGACCCTGCATGTGAACGGCGGCATGGCCATGTACTGAGGCGGTGGGGGCCGGATTCCGCCGGTGCCTTGCAACAACTTCCGCGAGCGGGCAGGAAACGCCTTGCCAGGGCGCGAAACACCGCCTAGGCCCGCTCCGGGTTCCGTGTTAATCGGCCGCCCCACCCGCAGGGATACCCCTGCCCAAGGGGCCGAGAATCGGCGCCATGGCGCCATGAAGATCGCTTGAAGCAGGAGATTGTCACAGCATGAGCGGCATCGCTGAACGGGTTAAGAAGATCGTCGTCGACCACCTGGGCGTGGACGAGGCAAAGGTGACCGACAGCGCGTCGTTCATCGACGACCTGGGCGCGGACAGCCTGGACACCGTGGAACTGGTCATGGCCTTCGAGGAAGAGTTCGGCGTGGAGATCCCCGACGACGCCGCCGAGAAGATCACCACGGTGAAGGACGCCATCGCCTACATCGAGGCGCACCAGAGCTGAGCGTTGATGGACCTGGCTGAACGGAGAGGCTGAACGTGTTCGCGAACATCGGCGCACCGCGCCGGGTTGTCGTTACCGGCATGGGCATTGCCTGCCCGCTCGGGCTTGGCGTGGAACATGTCTGGAAGCGCCTGGTCGCGGGCGAGAGCGGCATTTCCGCCATCCAGTCCTTCGACACCAAGGACCTGCCGGCCAAGATCGGCGGGCAGGTGCCGCAGGGCACCAAGGCCGAGGGCAAGCTTGACCTGGGCGAATGGATCCCGGTGAAGGACCAGCGCAAGATGGACCGCTTCATCCAGCTCGCGCTGGTGGCGGCCACCGAGGCGGTGGAGGACAGCGGCTGGAAGCCCGAAGGCGAGGAGGATCGCTGCGCCACCGGCGTGATGATCGGCTCCGGCATCGGCGGGCTGACCACGATCTATGACGCCGCGCAGGTGGTGGCCTCCGGCCGCGCCAAGCGGCTGTCGCCGTTCTTCATTCCGTCGGCGCTGATCAACCTGGCCTCGGGCCATGTCTCGATCAATTACGGCTTCAAGGGGCCGAACCATTCCGCGGTGACCGCCTGCGCCACCGGTGTGCATGCCATGGGCGACGCGGCCCGGCTGATCGCGCTGGGTGATGCGGATGTCATGGTGGCCGGCGGCGCCGAGGCCGCGGTCAGCGAGATCGGCATGGCCGGGTTCTGCGCGGCGCGTGCGCTCTCCACCGGCTTCAACGACACCCCGGCCCAGGCCTCGCGGCCCTGGGATGCGGACCGCGACGGCTTCGTGATGGGCGAGGGTGCCGGCGTGGTGGTGCTGGAGGAGCTGGAGCACGCGAAGAAGCGGGGCGCCAAGATCTACGCCGAGGTGATCGGCTACGGCATGTCCGGCGACGCGCACCACATCACCGCACCGTCCGATACCGGCGACGGCGCCTTCCGCTCCATGCGGGCGGCGCTGCGCAGCGCCCACGTGACACCGGAGCAACTGGGCTACGTCAACGCGCACGGCACCAGCACGCCGATGGGCGACGACCTGGAGCTGGGCGCCGTGGAGCGCCTGCTGGGCGATGCCGGCAGCAAGGTGGCGATGTCCTCGACCAAGTCCGCCATTGGGCATCTGCTGGGTGCCGCCGGAGCGGTGGAGGGCATCTTCTCGGTGCTGGCCATCCGCGATGGCGTTGCGCCGCCGACGCTGAACCTGGACAAACCCTCGCGGCCGTCGATCATCGACCGTGTGGCCAAGGAAGCCCAGCCGCGGCCGATCAAGGTGGCGCTGTCGAACAGCTTCGGCTTCGGCGGCACCAACGCCAGCATCGTCTTCAGGGCGGCGCCCTAACCGGCATGGGCAAGCTGCTGCGCTGGGCGGGTATCGTCCTGGCCGGCGTGGCGTTGCTGGCCGGGCTGGTGGCCTGGCAGGGGCTGCGGCTGTACCGCGCCCCGGGTCCGCTGGCCGAGGCGCGGCCGTATGTGGTGCCGCGCGGCGGTATCGAGGATATCGGCCAGGCGCTGGCCGCCGCCGGCATCATCGCCAGCAAGCGCAACTTCACCCTGGCCGCCTGGCTGACCCGGCGCGATGGCGCGCTGCACGCCGCCGAACTGGCCTTCCCGGCCGCCGCCTCGCTGGAACAGGTGCTGGACGTGCTGCGCCATGCGCGGCCTGTGCAGCGCCGCGTCACCATCGCCGAGGGACTGACCGCGCCGCAGGTGGCCGCGGTGCTGGAGCGGGCGGAGGGCCTGGTCGGCGCCGTGCCGGCGCTGGCCGAGGGCAGCGTGCTGCCGGAGACCTACGCCTATCAGTGGGGCGAGAGCCGCGCCGCCGTGCTGGCGCGCGCCCAGGCCGCCATGGCGCAGGCGCTGGCGGAGCTATGGGCCGGGCGGGACGCCAACCTGCCCTTCGCCACGCCGTTGCAGGCGGTGACGCTGGCCAGCATCGTCGAGCGTGAGACCGGGCTGGCCGAGGAGCGGCCGCGGGTGGCCGCGGTGTTCGTCAACCGGCTGCGGCGCGGCATGAAGCTGCAGTCCGACCCCACCGTGGTGTTTGCCGCCACCGGCGGTGCGGGCAGCATGGACCGGCCGATCAGCCGCGCCGACCTGGACCGCGACAACCCCTACAACACCTATCGCATTCCCGGCCTGCCGCCAGGGCCGATCGCCTCGCCGGGGCGGGAGGCATTGCGGGCCGTGCTGCACCCGCCAGCCAGCGAGGACCTGTTCTTCGTGGCCGATGGCAGCGGCGGGCATACCTTCACCCGGACCGAGGACGACCATGGCCGCGCGGTCAGGCGCTGGCGGGAGATTGAGCGGGCGCGCTCGGCAGAGGCTGAGCGGGCGCGCTCGGGAGAGGTTGAGCGGGGTCGGGCGCCGGCAGCAGCGCCTTCGACCAGGTCTCGCTGACCAGGTTCACGCCGAAGGCGCTGGCCGCCTCGGTTTCGCCCAGCACCCAGCCGCGGCTGGCGTAGAGCCGACGGGCCGGCAGCAGGCAACTCTGGGTCCATAGGGTCATGGCGGCATAGCCGGCCGCGCGGGCGAAATCCTCGGCAGCCGCCACCAGGCGTTCCCCCAGGCGCAGCCCGCGGGCGGCGGGTTCCACCAGCAGCAGGCGGAGTTTGGCGGTTGTGGCGTCCAGCCGCACGACGGCGACGCAGCCGAGCCGCTCGCCGTCTCGTTCGGCGATCAGGCAGCATTCCAGGCCGGGTTTGAACTCGCGGAGGAAGCGGGCGCCGATCTCGGCGACCAGGGCCTCGAAATCGATGCTCCAGCCCCACTCCTCGGCGTAGAGGGCGCCGTGGCGGCTGATGATCCAGCCGATGTCGCCAGGCCGGTGCGGGCGGAGCGTGATGGAAGCCGGTGAGGGTCGGGCCGCGGTCATGCCGCACGGTTGGCCCGACCCTCGCCGTGGTCAAGCCAGCCGATTACTCGGCGCGGATGCCGCCACGGGTGGCGACGATCTTGCTGGTTTCGCAGATGTTGATGTTGCGCATCTCGGCCTCGGCGCCGCCGGCCCAGACCACGCGGAAATCGTAGCTGCCGCCGCGGGCCGGGCGGTAGGTGCGCTGGCGGCCATTGGCCAGGACGCCTTCACCCAGGCGGTCCGGACCCCAGTTCGGGTTGCGGGCGGGGTTGTAGTAGAACTCGTTGACCGTCTCGCCCGAACGATTGATCAGCGTGAACTCGGTGTCGCAGCTCTGCGCCTGGGCGCCGGTGGCGAGGATGCTGGCCAGCAGCGGCAGCGCGAGCAGGGAACGACGGAACATTTTTGCCTCATGCGTTGGTAGTGCCGCGGGTCTACCAGCCAGGCATGAACAAAGATCGAAGGCAGTGTCGATCAGGCCCATAGGCTCAATGCGCTTCCGCCCAGCTGTGGCCCGTGCCTACCTCCACCGCCAGTGGCACGCGCAATAGGGCCACGCCTTCCATCACGCGCTTGACCACGGCGGTGGTGGCTTCCACCTCGGCCTCCGGCACCTCGAAGACCAGTTCGTCGTGCACCTGCAGCAGCATGCGGGCGGCGAGGCCGGCATCCGCCAGCGCGCGGGGCACGCGGACCATGGCGCGCTTGATGACCTCGGCCGCGCCGCCCTGGAACGGGGCGTTGATGGCCTGGCGCTCGGCGCCGGCACGGCGGGCCATGTCCTTGGTGGCGATGTCCGGTATCCACAGCCGGCGGCCGAAGCTGGTGGTGACGTAGCCGCTGAGGCGGGCCTGTTCCTTCAGCTTTTCCATGGCGGCGCGGATGCCGGGGTACTGGCCGAAATAGGCATCGATGATGCCCTTGGCCTCGCCGGGGCCGATGCCGAGCCGCGCCGCCAGCCCGAAGGCGGACATGCCATAGATGATGCCGAAATTGATGGTCTTGGCGCGGCGCCGGGCTTCCTTGTCCACCGCGCCTGGTTCCAGGTGGAAGATGTCGGCGGCGGTGCGGCTGTGGATGTCCTCGCCATGCAGGAAGGCTTCGACCAGGGCAGGCACTTCCGCCAGGTGGGCCAGCAGGCGCAGCTCGATCTGGCTGTAGTCGGCGCTCATCAGCACATGGCCGGGCTCGGCGACGAAGGCGCGGCGGATGCGCTGGCCTTCCTCGGTGCGGACCGGGATGTTCTGCAGGTTCGGCTCGCTGCTGCTCAGCCGGCCGGTGCTGGTCATCGCCATGGCGAAGTCGGTGTGGACGCGGCCGGTGCGCGGGTCGATGGCGTTGGCCAGCGCTTCCACATAGGTGGACTTCAGCTTGGCCAGCTGGCGCCATTCGAGCACTTTTCGAGGTAGCGGGATGCCCTGGTTGGCCAGGTCTTCCAGCACCGCGGCGTCGGTGCCCCAGGCGCCGGTCTTGCCCTTTTTGCCGCCGCCCAGCTTCATCTCGTCGAACAGGATTTCGCCGAGCTGCTTGGGCGAGCCGACATTGAACGGCTTGCCGGCGATCTCGTGGATTTCGCGTTCCAGCACCACCAGGCGGGCGGAGAAATCCTCGCCGATGCGGGCCAACTCCGCGCCATCCACCTTGATGCCGTGCAGTTCCATGTCG
>CAIMOR010000159.1 GCA_903843125.1 uncultured Rhodospirillales bacterium | reverse complement strand
CGCGACCCGGTTCGGCCTGCGCCGCCAGGTTCAGCGCGGCAGCGGCGCTGGCCAGGGCCTGGGGCGCCGCCTGCAACTCCGCGCCGCACAGCATCGCCTGCGCCCCATTGCCGGCCAGCACCGCCACCGGCTGCGCGCCCAGCTGCACCGCGGCGGCATAATCCGCGCCGGCGCAGGCCAGATGCGGCGCTTCCGCCAGTGTCGGGCAGGTGGCGCCGGGAGCCCGCGCCGCCATGGCCACGCCCATGCAGGCCTCGGCCCGCACCAGGTGCAGCGTGGCGCAGGCCGGGTTGTCGGCCGGGCAGGGCGTCACCACCGGCTCGGCCGCCAGCACGGCGGGGGCAGCGTCCCGCCAGCGGGCCAGCTGGCCCAAGGGTGGGTCGACCTGCGCGGCGGTGAAGGCGCAGCCGGCCAGCAGCGGGAAGGCGAGGAGGGTCCTCATGGCGTCAGCTCCTGCAGGGTGGCGATGGGGTCCAGCTGCTTCGCCCGCAACTCCCCGACCAGCAGGCCGAGCGCCTGCACGGCCGGGGCCTGGGCGGCGCCGGCGGCGGCCAGCACTTGGCGGGCGGTGGCGGCATCGGCACTCGGGGCCAACGGCGCCAGCGCGGTGGCCAGCCCCTGCACCGCGGCGGGGGTGACATCGGCGGCGACCCGGTCGGCCAGCAGCGCCCGGCGGAACTCGGCCAGGCCCTGCGCCGCCTCGGCCGGGGAGGCGAAGTCGGCGCCATGCTCGGCCCACAACCGCGCCGCGGCGTCGTCGCGCAGCGCCAGGTCCAGCAGGCCGGCCATGAAGCCGGGTTCGCTGGCCCTCCCGGCGAAGACCCGGGCGAAGACCGGCGCTTCCGCCAGCCGCAGCGCAGCGCCCGAGGGCGTCAGGCTGCCGGCGTCGAACAGCGCCGGGTCGTGCGGCGCATCCAGCACCTGCGCCCGCCAGCGATGCCAGGCGGCGCTGCCGGCCTGCCAGCCCAGCCCCACCAGCAGCGCCGCGGCGCCGAGCGGCCCGCCCGCCACCGGCAGCACCGCGCCAGCCGCCTTCAGCAGCGCCGGGAAGGGGCCGGAGCCGCCGGTCAGCCCGCCGAGCGCCTGGGTCAGCGTGGCCAGCGTGCCGGCATCGGCCTGCCCATCGGCGAGGCGCCCGGCGGCGGCGGCGGCATCGCGCGCCGTGGCCAGCGCCGCCGCCGCCCCGGTCGGCAACAGCCCCGGCGGCAGGGCCGGCCCGAGCGTCTCCACCAGGGTCTCGGCCACACCGATCTGCCGCGACAGGCTGCCCAGCGCGCCGGCCACCTGGCCGGGCAGCGCGGCGCTGCTGGCCTGCTGCGTCAGCGCGGCGTTCTGCGCCCGCAGCTCCTCATGCGCCCGGGTGGTGGTGGCCAGCGCCTCGGTGGCCTGACGCGCGGTCGCGGCGTCTCCGGCGCCGCCGCGGGTGCCGAAGTAGAAGCCGAACACGCCGGCGATGATGCCGTTCACATAGCCCGCCACCGCATCCGGCAGCCTGAGCGCCTGGCTGAACAGCAGCAGCGGCAGCCCGACCACGCCGACGATCAGCGCCAGCACCGCCCGCACGGTGCCTTCCGGCAACGCTAGCGGCAGGTCGCGCAGGCTGGCCAGCTGCGCCGGGGTGGTGGCGGGGTCCCGCAGCAGGGCAAAGCTGCGGGCGGCGAGCCACCACAGGAAGCCGGCGAAGGCGAGCCCGACCGTGAAGATCAGCAGCGCCGCGACCAGCGCCGGTTGCGTCGCCATGGCCTGGAACAGCAGCGCCGGGCCGGGCAGGCCGACCTGCCGCGCCAGCACCAGCAGCAGCAGCACCGCCAGCCCGCTGCCGAGGATGCGCAACGGCTGCTGCCACGGCACCGGGGACGCCAGGGCGGGAGAAGTAGGGGGGGAAAGATCCATGCGCCGCCTCCGGGGTGGAACCGCGGCGGTTATGTTCCGTATTTGTTCCTAAGTCAAGAATTTATAGGAATATGATCCATCCGGCGGGCAAAAGAAAAGGGCGGCCCCGTCCGGCGCCGCCCCTGCCCGGCAGTCACGACTCAGCGCGCCCGCTTCCCCAACATGCCCCGCTCATGCAGCAGCTCCGCCACCTGCACCGCGTTCAGTGCCGCCCCCTTGCGCAGGTTGTCGGCCACGCACCAGAACGCCAGGCCATGCGGCACCGTCGGGTCGCGCCGGATGCGGGAGACGTAGACCACATCCTCGCCCACGGTCTCGGCCGGGGTCACGTAGCCACCGTCGTCGCGCTTATCCAGCACGATCACGCCGGGGAAATCATGCAGCGCCCGGCTGGCCTGCTCCTCGTCGATCGCGCTCTCGAACTCCACCACCACCGCCATGCCGTTGCCGATGAACACCGGCACCCGCACGCAGGTGGCCACCACCTGCACGTCGGGGTCCAGCACCTTGCGGGTCTCCACCGCCAGCTTCCATTCCTCGCGCGTCGCGCCATCCTCCATGAAGCCGTCGACATGCGGGATGACGTTGAACGCCATCTGCTTGGTGAACTGCTCGGAGGCGCCGAGCTCGTTGACGAACAGCCCACGGGTCTGGCTCCACAGCTCGTCCATCGCCTCCTTTCCCGCGCCGCTCACGGCCTGGTAGGTGGAGACCACCACGCGCTTCACCCGGGCGATCTCGTGCAGCGGCTTCAGCGCCATGGCCAGCTGGATGACGCCGGCGCTGGGTGTCGCGACAATGCGCCGCTTCGCCGCCCGCGCCAGCGCCTGCGGGTTGACCTCAGGCACCACCAGCGGCACGTCGAACTCCAGGTGGAACTGGTCGCTCAGGTCCACCACCATGCAGCCGGCCGCCGCCGCGCGCGGCGCCTGGGCCGCCGCCACCGCGGCGGTGCCGCAGAACAGCGCCAGGTCGCTGGCCTTGAAGTCGTGCTTCTCCAGGCTCTGCGTCTTCAGCACGACCTTCTCGCCGAAGGAGATCTCCACCCCCAGCAGCCGGCCGGAGGCCAGCGCGACGATGCTGTCGACCGGGAAGCCGCGCTCGGCCAGGGTCTTGATGACCTCCCGCCCGACCGCCCCGGTGGCGCCGACAACCGCGACCCTGTAGCCCATGATGCGCATGCTCCTGATCGCCGGTGGCCCGGGGCCGGCGCCGATCCGCCCAGGCGGCCTCGCCGGCGGGACGGCCCGGCCCCTGCACCGGGCCTGCCGCAACATCGGCCCCGGTGGACCCCCGCTGTAGGCCCGGCCGCGCGGCGGTTCAAGGACGGCAGGGATGGGTTAATCGTTCGCGGCTAGGAATGGCGTCGACAAGATGCAGGAACAAGCCATGTCCCTCAGCACCCGCGTGGCCGCCATCGTCATGCTGTTCGCGCTCGCCCTCGCGCTCGCCATCGGCCAGCAGGCGCGCCAGGCCTGGCACGGCTACGACCAGGCGGTGACCAGCCGCAGCCTCAACGCCACCAGCGGCCAGATGCTGCGCGGCGCCGCGGCGCTGGCGGTCGAGCGCGGCGCGACCAATGGCCTGCTGGCCAATCCGGCGGCGGCCTCGGCGGCCGGCTGGGCCGCGG
>CAIMOR010000158.1 GCA_903843125.1 uncultured Rhodospirillales bacterium | reverse complement strand
AGGGGCGCTGCCGACGGCCGGCGTCATTGCTCGGCCGGGCGCCCCCAAGCCCACCCCGCCATCAGTCCCCACCCCGTCGGCAGCGCCCGCGGCCCGTCCTGCGGCACCGGCCGCCCCGCCCCCACCGCCAACGCCGGCGGCGAAGGCCGGTCCCGGCCAGCCGCTGCGCCCGCTGGAGGCCGGTTTCGCCGGTACCGAGGCGCATTGGCGCGGTCTGGCCAAGCCCGAGCAGGACGCGCTGCTGCGACGGGCCACTGCAGCAATGGACAGCGCCAAGGGCTTGCCGCGGGCCGAGGTGGCCCTGGTGCTGGCCGTGGCGCGCAGCGTGGCCGGCGACCGTACCGGCGCCGCCGCGGCGGTGGTCGCCTTCCTCGACACGCCGGAGGCGAAGTCGGCGCCGGCAAGCGCGGAAATCCTCAGCCGCTTCGCCGCCTTGGCGCATCCGCTGTATGAGGGCCGCCACCGCAAGGAAGCCGCCGACATCTACCAACGGCTGCACGCCCGCGGCTTCAAGGACCTGCTGGTCTCGCTGCGCCTGCTGGAGATGGCGCTGGACGCCGGCAGCGCCGACCAGGGCGCGCCCTACGCCGCCGAGTTGGAGCGCGAGCACTCCGAGCGGCTGAATGTCTGGGGTTTCCTGGCGCTCAGCCGGTTCCATCAGATGCGCGGGCAAACCGCCACCAGCGTGCAGATCCTCCGCGGCCTGCCGGCGTTCCCGGCGACCGAGGCGAATGCCGAGGCGGTGATTGCACATCGGCTGATCGAGGCGAGCGAGTTCGAGCTGGCGGCCGAGCGGCTTGCCGCTGCCAGCAAGTCCACCGCACCGGAAATCTTCCAGGCCCGGTTCCGCCTGTCGGTGCATCGCGGCGCCATCGCCGATGTCGTCATGGAGGACGAGAAGCGCTGCGCCTCGCTGCCGGACTGGCTGCTGGGGGAGGCGATCTTCCTGTCGGTCAATCCGGGCAAGCTGCCCTCCGCGGACCAGCACCGCGCGCTGCGGGTGCTGAACCAGGTGCTGGAGGCGCGCGGCCTGGACAGCAAGCCGGTGGTCCAGGCGCGCATCCACTATCTGCTCAACAACAAGCGCTGGGACGAGCTGGGCGCCCTGTTCCGCGAGCTGGAAGGCAAGCCGCTGGGCGCCGACCGCGATACGCTGCTGCGCAAGCTGGAATACTACTGCCACGCCGACAACGCCGAGGGCGCCGAACAGATCTACCAGGAGACCTTCGTCGGCACGAAGCTGAACAAGTGGGAAAGCCTGACCATCCTGCGCCTCCTCAGCGAGCTGAAGCGCTGGGATGAGGCCCGCAAGGTGCTGCAGAGCCATGTCGCCAGTGGCTTCGGCTTTGCCGGCGCGGGCCATACCGCCATGCGCATCGTCCGTAAGGTGGGCATGCACCAGGCGCTGTTGGATGCCGCGGCGGGGGCGGAGACGGTGGCGCGCGACACCGACCTGGAGGACTTCCTGCACCTGGTCAACGAAGACATGATGATCGTGCAGAGCGCCCGGGCGATGACCGCCAACGCCCATGTCGGCGCCACACCGGCGCGCTACCGCAGCAACTGGCTGCTGACCAGCAGCGACATGAGCGGCGAGGACAATACCGAGTACTGCACCTTCCTCTGCACCAACCAGCGCTACTTCCTTTCGCTGCTGACTTTCCTGTGCTCCTTCCTCGGCCAGTCACCGCAGGTCGGCGGCCGCATCTTCGTGTTCCTCGACCGCGACGTGCCACGGCACTGGTACGGCTCCATCGCCATGGTGGCCGCTCGCTTCAGCCGCCCGATCGACATCATCCCCGAAGATGACTTCATGCCGAAGGCGGTGGATCATCGGGTGGAATACGGCTTCTTCGCGGGCGGGTCGAACCTGTCGCGCGCCGCGTATTTCCGGCTCTACGCGGCCCGCTACCTGCTGGACCGCTTCCAGTTCCGCCGCGCCACCTACACCGATACGGATATCGTCTGCCGCTCCGACATGACCGGCATGTTCGAACTGGACATGGGCGAGAAGCTGATCGCCGTGCGGATCGAGGACTACAGCCCGGAAGTCATCAACGCCGCGGCCCGCAACGACCTGGACCCCCGCGCCTACTTCAATTCCGGCGTGCTGGTGTTCAAGTTCGACGACCCGCGGCTCAGCGCCTTCATCGACGAAGCCATCCGCATTTCGGAGGAGGAACCGGAGCGGCTGGTGTTCCATGACCAATGCGCGCTGAACATCGCGTTCCGCGGCGAAGTGGCGATGCTGCCGGACCGCTACAACTTCTTCCTGCGCCCCAGCCGCGAGCGCAACGGCTTCATCGAGGATGGCGTCCTGCTGCACTACCTCGACAAGCCGAAGCCATGGGACATCGTGTTCGACCGCAGCTACCGCGAGGAATGGCGGGTCTGGGCGCTGGTGCTCGGCTCCATCCTGCCGCAGGGCCTCTACGTGGATATCTTCGCCGCCGGCAACCGCGATTGAGGTCAGGGCCAAGCGAACTCGGCCCCAACGCAAAGCGGGCCGGCGGATCGCTCCGCCGGCCCGCCTTCGGGTCTGTCCTGCCGGCTCAGTAGTAGTCGTAGGTCCGCATGGATTCCTGCAGCGCCGAGTTCAGCTTGCGGATCGCTTCCGGCGACAGCTTGTTGCGGTGATCGCCGGGGATGACGCGGCGGACGAAGCGCTTCTTGTCCTCGTTGTCCGGAACGTCGTCGACCAGCTTCAGCAGCGCCTCGACATGGCCGGGCGGGCAGGACCAGCCGAAATGCTGCAGGATCTTGTAGATCAGCCGCTTCTTCTGGAAGACGAAGTCCTCGTACCGGAGCGTCAGGCAGGTCGGGTCGTGCAGCATGCCGGCATATTCCAGCAAGGCATTGTCCAGGCCGCGCGCGTGCTTCAGCACATAGGGCTCGATGTCCATGGCCAGCGCTACCTCGCGCTTCTTCTCGAAGGCCTCGGCGGCCTTCTGGCCGGCCTCGGTGTCGCGGTTCGGCAGCGAATGCGAATAGGCGTCCGAGAAGTACTGGCTGACCAGGGCATCCCGCGGGTCGCGGAACATGAAAATCTTCTTCGCTTCGCGGAAGTGCGGGTAGTTGGCAAAGCTGGTCGGGAACGCCCGGAACCCGATGTAGACATTGCCCGGTGCCACCAGTCCGCTGAGGTCCTGCTTCGACCATTCGAAGACCGTATAGCCGGCGCGGAAGAAGATGTCGGGCAGTTCAACCGGGTTCATGGCGTTGCGACGCGCCAGGAACTTCACGATGCGATGCAGCATGGTGCTGCCGGACTTGCGGACGCCGAGGCAGAAATATGGCTCGCCGACCGCTTCGGAGGCCAGTTCGAAGTTCACCGACCCCTTCTCGCCCATCTGCACCGTCACGGTGTGGGTGGCGACCTCCGGCATGGCGGGCGGCCGCGGGCTGGCGGGTTTCGGCTTGATGTCCGACACGGCATCCGATGGCATGCGACTAACTCCGGGTCAGGGTGGCGACGACCTGGCGCAGACCGGGTTCGGCTGCCATCAGGGGCCGAGGCGCGCCGGGGGCGGCGGCACGGTCACGAGGGAAGGGCAGGGGGCAGACCGCCACCTTGCCCGGAAGGAGCAACTGGGGCTCAGCGCTCATACCGATAGTGGTCGATTTCCGCGGCGAACATGTCGGACAGCTTGGCGATGGTCTCGCTGTCCAGCTTATCCTTGTGGTCGCCCGGGGTGACCTTGCGGACGAACTCGGTCGGATTTTCCTCGGCCGGCAGGACATCCGCCCAGCTGAGGATCTGATCAAGCTGGGTTTCCGTGACGGTCCAGCCGAAATGGCCGCACATGTCCTCCAGGAACCAGCGCTTGTTCATGATGGCGTCTTCGTAGCGGTACAGCCGCATGTTCGGCATGTTCAGGAACGGGTCGTACTGCCGCAGCGTGTTGCGGAAGTTGCCGGCCATGCGCATGACGTATTCGGAAATGGAGTTGCGCAGCGCAGCCGAGCGTTCAGCCAGCATCACGTCCAGCATCTCGCCTTCCTTGGGCAGCGAGTGCGAGTAGGCATTGGAGAAATACTCGCTGACCAGGGCATCGCGCGGGTCCCGTACCAGCAATACCTTGGGGCTTTCCGGCAGGATCGGATGGCCGGCGATGCCGAGCGGCGCGTTGCGGAAGCCGCCATAGAGGTTGCCGGGATAGAGCAGCGTGCCCATGCCCGTGTCGGGCTGCCAGTCGCGCACGCGGACGCCCTTGGCGAACAGCTTGCCGGCGACATCGACGTAGTTGACCGCGTTCATCTCGGCCAGCGCCGCCACCATGGCGTTCATGATCGAACTGCCGGACTTGCGGATGCCGAACACGAACAGGGCCGGGTTGGTCGAGTCCGTGCAGATGTCGAAGGTTACGTCCGCAAAGGTAATCGGGCTCAGGGTCGACATGAAGCTCACTTCTCCGGACCGGCCGTAGCCGGGGCCTGCAACAACGCTAACCATGCAACCGGGCGGCCGCAGCGGGGTGGACCAGACCGGTGGGTCGCCCAGGGTTCTCGCCAGACTTTTGCTCTGAAATCCCGTTTTGAGCAACCCCAAGTCATGCTGCAGCGCCGCAGGTTTTACCTATGCGTGTCGGCCGACCAGCCCACGCAGGGGGCGAACGCCGGCACTTTCGGCGAATACCTGGCTGCCCAGCCGCTGCTCATCCAGGCCGAGATGCTCGGCCAGCATGCCCTTCATGGCGGCGCGGATATCCGTCGTCGGCGCCAGGTCGCGGCCCTCGAACAGTTGCGCCGTCGCCAGCCCGGGCCAGTCCGCCAGCACCCGGCCGCCGCGGACCGCGCCGCCGAGCAGCAGCGCCACCGTGGCGGTGCCGTGGTCCGTGCCGCGGGTGCCGTTGACCCGGACGGTGCGGCCGAACTCGGTGACCACCGCCACGACCGTGTCCTGCCACACCGGCGCCAGCCCTGCCTTCAGGGCGCCGAGCGCCTGGTCCAGCGCCGCCAGGTTGCGGCCGAGCCGTCCCGTCACGGACCCCTGCTCGGCATGGGTGTCCCAGCCGCCATAGCTGATGGCGCCGATCCGCGGGCCGTCCGGCCGGGCCATGAAGCGCGCGGCGGCGGCGGCATCGGCCGCGAAGTTGAGTGGGGTGCCAGGCACCGCCATGCCGTCGGCGGCGTCCTCGCCATTGCGCATGGTGCCGTCCAGCGCGGCGCCGGCCCGCAGCGCCTCGGCCAGGGCCGGGTCGCGCGCCTCGTACAGGTCCAGCAGGCGGGCCACGGTGTCGTCATCGGCGTAGCGATAGACTTGGCGCTGCCACGTCTCCACGCTGGCCGGACCGCGCAGGATCAGCGGCACTGTCGCCGCAATGCCCAACCCTCGCGGCGCCGCCACCCTCTCGCCGTGCGGCAGCAGCGCCAGGGCGGCGTTCAGCCAGCCGGTCCGCCCGCCGGTGGAGACCGCCGGCGCGCCGCTTTCCAGCACGTCCTGGCCGTCGAAGTGCGAGCGGCCGCGATACGGGCTGGCCACCGCGTGCAGCACCAGGGCCTGGCGGTCGCGATACATGGCGGCGAGTTCCGGCATGTTGCGGTTCAGCGCAAAGAAGCTGTCCAGCGGCGTCGTCGCGCCGGCTTCGCGCAACTCCGGCGCGTGGCGGGCCTCGTCGAAGGCGGGGTCGCCGAGCGCCGGCACCGCGGCCAGCCCATCCATGCCGCCGCGCAGCACCAGCACCAGCAGCCGCGGGTCCCGCGTGCCGGCGGCGGACGACAGCCGAGGCATGTAGCCCCAGCCGAACAAGGCACCCAGGCCACCCAGGGCAAGGCGCCGGCCGATCAGCTGGGTCATGCTCATCTCCGCTGGAATTCGGGGCTCATCAGCAGCAGCGTCATCGCCTGGCCGCCGCTGGCGGCGCGCTCGATCGCCCGCTTCGTCTCGGCGGAAAGCCCGTCGCCGAAGGCCTGCTCGGCCAGCCGCCGGGCATCCGGCACCGGCGAGAGGTGGCTCGCCACCTCCAGCGCCCAGTCCAGCCGGGTCTTTACCGAATCGGCGGCCACCCAGCTGTTGTCCTCCTCCGGCCAGCCGGCGGGGGAGGGCGCGTTCTGCCAGGCCTGGCCCATGGCGCGCAGGGCGCCACGTGGCGCCGGACGTTCGGGGTGCACCATGCGGGCGGCGCTGAACAGCAACTCCACCGGCGGGCGCAGCTTGGTGGCCGGCGTGGTCCAGGCCTCCTCGCTGCGCAGCATGGCACGGGTGACGGCGCCCAGGTCGCCGTCGGTGTCGCGGAACACGCCGGCCAGGCGCTGGGCCAGGGCCGGCGGCGCCTGGTCGCCGACGAAGTGCCGCACCAGCCGGCGAGTGACATGGCGGGCGGTGGCGGGGTGGCGGCAGAGGTCCACCAGCAGCAGCTCCAGCTGTTCCGGCCCGGCATCCGGGTAGCGCTTGCCCAGCACCTGGCGCGGGCCGGGCTCGTGCAGCGCGGGGTCGAAGCCGATGCGCTCCTCCAGTGGCCGGCCGCGGGCTTCGACATGCACGGTCCAACCGGTCAGGATCCGCGCCACCTCCTGCACGTCCTGCTGGGTGTAGCCGCCATCGACGCCGAGGGTATGCAACTCCAGCAGCTCGCGGCCGAGGTTCTCGTTCAGGCCACGGCGGCGGCGCTGGCCTTCCGCCGAGTTCGGGCCGGTGGAAACCCGATTGTCGAGGAAGAACAGCATGGCCGGGTGCGTGGTGCAGCCGCGCAGCATGGCGTGGAAGCGGCCGAGCATGTTCGGCCGGATGGCCTCACGCTCCATGGCCCCGGCGAAGAAGCCGGTCTTGTTGGCGTCGGTGACCGCGAAGTGGTTGCACCAGTGCAGCGCCAGCCGCTCATGCAGCGGCGTGGCTGTGGCCTGGGCCTGGGCGACACGATGCAGCAGCTCCCGCCCGCTGATCGGGAAGGGGCCGACGAAGTGCGGCTGCACCCGTTCGCGCCGGGCCGTGTTGATGTCCTCCCGCGCGGTCAGGAACAGGCCGACGGCCTCCATCGCGCTGGGCAGGCCGGGTGACGGCGGCAGCGTGGTCGGCTGGTCCAGCTGCCGCAGCACGTGCTCGCGCGGGGCGGCAGGCGGGCTGGCGGCCTCGGCCGGGCTTGGGCCGAGGCCGAAGCGGAAATGGGCGCGATGCAGCAGCATGGGCGTGATGGTCCCGACCTGGAGCGCCCCGGCCGG
This sequence comes from uncultured Rhodospirillales bacterium, assembly GCA_903843125.1. Lineage (GTDB taxonomy): Bacteria > Pseudomonadota > Alphaproteobacteria > Acetobacterales > Acetobacteraceae > CAIMOR01. Next base: position 8,324 of record CAIMOR010000158.1, on the reverse strand, counting down.
GCAACGTGCCCAGGCCGTGCCGCCGTTGCGGTTCAGGCCGGTGTTCTACCGGCGGGCGACAAACAGCCGCAAGCGACGAAGGGTGACGATTGTTGCTGCGCCGAGATACACCCGCCCGCAGGCCGCGGCCAGGTCAGTGCCGGCGGTTCAGCGCGCCGCCTTGGCCATCGGGGCGCCGTCGTCCAGGTCGTCGGCATCGGCGTCTCGCCCCCGGTTGCCGGGCCGCAGCGCCAGCAAGGCGGCGCGCAGGGCCTTGAAGGCCCGGTCGTCCTGACCGCGCGCCATGCCCTGGCGATAGAACCAGTCCTGACCGCTGACCGGGGCACGCGTCACCGGCTCGACGAAGTCATCGCCCTCCACGTCCAGGTCGGGCGGGTTCCAGTCATCCACGGTCCGATCAGCACCCATCAGGGCCACCGCGGGCTTGGTCAGGGTGTACTTGCCCTTGGCGCCGCAGATCAGGATGCAGTCGGTCTCGTCCAGCAGGCCCTTCATGGCCACCGGCTGGTAGCTCATGGTGCGGATGAACGACTTGCCCATGGCCTCCAGCCGATGCGCCACGTAGGGCACGCTGCTTTCCTGCCCGACCACGCAGAACCGGTCGAAGCTGTCGAGCACGGCGTCGATGGCCTTCTGGTTGCTGATGCGGGAGCAGAAATGCGCCAGGTCGGAGGATTCCATCTTCGAAGGCGCCGTGCCTTCCTGGCGGCGCAGCGGCGCCGGCAGCTTCTTGACCCACTGGGCCAGCTTCTTCACCAGCAACTCGGCCTCGGGCAGCACCTTGGGCTGGTCGCCGGTATCCTTGGCCAGGAACGGCCGGTATTCCCAGCCGCCGGTGTAGCGCACCATGTCCCGCAGGGTGCCGATCCGGTAGATCGGCACGTCGAGATAGGCGGAAAGGTCGGCAAAGACGTCGTTGCGGTGGCCAAGCGGCATGTCGCAGCCGGAGACGACCGTCAGCGGCAGCTTGTGGTGCATCTGCGGGTAACGCTGCCAGCGCACCGCGATCAGGTCCGCGCGCGGGTCGCGTTCCAGGTTGTGCGACAGCACGCCGTAGACCTGGGCCGGCGGGAACATCATCTCGGCGACGTCGTCGACGACGATCAGGCTGGCGCTGCGCAGCTTGTTCAGCAGCCGCTCCACCACGGCGTAATTCTCCCGCTCCACCCGCGGCAGGAAGTAGTCCTGGAAGATCAGGTCCGAGAGCAGCACCGGGCTGGGCGGCAGGCAGATATGCTCCACCACCACCGGCGCGCCCAGCAGCACCGACAATTCCGCCAGGTGCCGCGGCGACAGGCAGCGCAGCGTGGTCTTGTCCGCCAGGTTGACGATGTAGATGTATTCCCGCGCCGCCTGCGGCTTCTTGCCGGACGGGCGGTTGCTCTTCGCCTCGGCGTAGTCGCGCAGCGAGAGCCCGGCCTCGTAGCGCACGCCGGCGTCGTTCAGGATGATCTTCAGCACCGTCAGCGACAGCGAATCCATGAACTCCTGCACCGGCTTGTCCCAGGGCAGGTGGGCGAAGGAGGCGCGCAGCTCGCTTTCGACCGAGGCCTGGCTGACCGCGGCGCCGGCCTTCTGGCCGACATGTGCGGCCCAATCCTCGGCCGACTTCTTGCGGTTGATCTTGCCGGAGGAGGTCTTGGTCAGGAACCGCGGCGGGACGAAGTTCACCTCGATCTGGTCGAGGCCGGTGGCATTGCGCACCGCTTCCGCGACCGCCTCGTGGTCGCGCCGGGTGATGAAGTCGGCGGACTCGATCAGGATCAGCGGCTTCTGGGTGCCAAGGCGGTCGTCATATCCCTGCACCGTGGCAACGCGGCCCTTCACGTCCGGGAAGGCCTCGTTCACCGCCAGGTCGATATCGGACAGCATGAACTTGCGGCCGGCCTGGATGATCAGGTCCTGCTTGCGCCCGGTGACGTAGAGTTCGCCCTCAAGCAGCGCGCCGAGGTCGCCGGTCGGGTAGTAGCCCTCGGCGTCGCGGATGTCCTCGCCGCCGATGTAGTTGCGCAGCGAGGTCGGGCTGCGGACCCAGATCTCGTCGGCGACGACCTTGAGTTCGACCCCAGGAATGGGCTGGCCGCAGGAGACCACGTCGCGGCCGTCCACCTGGCGCGTCGCCAGGCCACGCGACATGGCCACCGCGAAGATGTTCTCCGCCATGGCATAGCAGGCCGCGAAGCTCTCCGGCGCGGCCCCGACATGGTCGATGAAGCGGCGCGAGGTCAGCGCCGAAACCGGCTCAGAGCAGGAGACCCAGTAGCGCATCGTCGGCAGCTTCCGCGGCGCTGCCCGGGTCATCAGCTCGAAGCCGAAGTTCGGCATGTAGGCGATGGTGCCGGCGTGGCGCTCGATGGCGTCGAACAGCAGGGCGGGGTCGCGCACCCAGACCATCGGGTCCATCATCACGACATCGATGCCGAGCACCAGCGGCATGACGAAGCAGGCGACGTAGCCCATGTCGTGGTACAGCGGCAGCCAGGAGACGACGCGGTCCCGCCCCGGCCGCAGCTGCAAGGTGCGGTTGAAATCCAATGCATGGCGGCGCAGGTCGGTCGAGGTGAACTCGACCGCCTTGCGGAAGCCGGTGGTGCCGGAGGACAACTGCACGATCGCGAATGCCTCGGGCAGCAGCGCCGCCACGGTGCCCGCGGCGGGGTCGGCCGTGATGGCGGCGAAGTCCGGCAGCACGATGGACTTGGTCAGCTTGCCCATGCCGAGCGCATTGCAATGCGCGTCGCACAGCACGGCAGCCAGGCTGGCCCGCTCCACCGTGTTGCTGACCGAGGCGGTCCAGTAGTCCCGGCTCTGCTTGCCGGTGGGGTATTGCATGACCAGCGGGCGCAGGCCGGCATGCAGGCAGGCCAGCCAGCCCAGCACCAGGATGGGTTCGGAGCGGAACATCAGGCCGACGGTGGCGCCGGGCGCAACCTGGGCCCGCAGCGTCGCCGCCAGCGTGGCGATGCGCGGCCGCAGCGCGTCCAGCTCCAGGCGGGTTTCCTGGCGATCGGCGTCGAGGAAGGTGAAGATGGGCATAGGTGCCGTATCCATGGTCATCTCGGAAGGCATGCCAGGCTTTCCATCGTCCCAAGGTTCCGAACCCGCGCCGAGGGCGGCAGGTCCAATGCAGCGTTGCGGTCCCGGCGCAGGTTCCGGGGCTTTTGCCCAACCGATACGAGACCGGTGGTGGGAAACCTCACCGGCAATTCCATGCCGGAAGCGTAGCGGTCCGCGCCTCGTTGCGCAATCCGAGGAGGTCGCCCTGGTCGGTGGGAAGCATCCAATTCAGGCACCGAAGATTGGCATAGCGAGACGATCTTTTCGGTTGAACACGGGGCGGAGAGGTAGTGCCCTGGTGGCTAATAAACAAGTTTGAATCTGGCAGCGGTCTGTCATTCCGCGGTTGACGTCAGGGCTCGTCACCGGCAGCAAGCACCCGCACGGCAAACAGAGGTATATGCTCCGCCAGCGGACCAAGGCGCCAGCTTCAGCGCTGAAGGCAAAATGAGGCGGGTTCGGCGGCCGGGTAACTCCAGCGATGGCCAGGCCAACAGTTTCACGCAGGCGTCATCCGACTTCGCATACAGGGCCATCATGACCTACCTAATCATTGGCACGTCAAACACCATTCGGCGCGACGGCTATCGGATGTTCGCGGAGACGCTGCGGCCGGACCTGCCCTGGCGGATCGAGGGAGTCGGCGCCACCCCCAGCGCCCTGGTGCCCTACATCCTGGCCGACCTGGCGCTGGAGGACGTCACCCATGTGGCGATCGACACGCTGATCAACGACAGCGTCCTGGCCAGCGACGCCGGCAGCAACATCCAGGCCTGCGAGGCCATGCTGTTCGAATGCGTCGAATGGTTGCAGGCGCATGGCAAGGTGGTGGTGCTGCTGCTGCTGCCGCAGACCAACAAGGGCGAGGCCGCCGGCCTGCTGCGCCGCCGCCGCCTGGCCTTCGCCGCGGCCCGGAGCATCCAGGTGGTGGATGGCTACGCCGTCGACGAAGCGATGCGGCGCGACTTCGGCATGGACGACGCTCAGCTCTATACCGACCCGCAGCATTCCACCTGGCCGATCAGCCTGATCCTGGGGCAGCGCCTGCTCGCGGCCTTCGGCGCAGGCAGCGCGACGGCGGTCGCAGCCGATGCGGGCCCGCTGCCGTACTTCGTCCACCAACTGGCCAAAACCGCGGCGCACCAGGTCGACCGGGAAACGTCCCTGACCAAGCGTACCTACGCCGCACTGGGCGAGGCCGAGAGCCTGGAGTTCCATCTCGCCGCGCCGGCCACGCTGCAGGCCCTGGCGCTGAATGCGCGCGAGACCTCGGGCATCCTGGAGATCACGTCCGAATCGGGCAGCGTGACGCAGGACCTGCAGACGCCGCACGCCGCCGGCGGCAAGTCGACCAGTGCGATGATCCACCTGCTGCTGCCGCTGGACAAGCCGCTCTCAGGCCAGTCCTTCCGCATCACCCTGCGCCGCCCGGACCGCCAGAAGGAACCGGTGGTCGCGGAAATCGAATCGGCGCTGTTCCGGTGGGACGCCGTGCCCAACAACGACGCGGCGCGCGAAGCCGAGATCGAGGTCGGCCTGGCGGCGCTGACCGAGGTTGAAACGCCGGCGCTGTCGCCGGCCGAAAGCGCCATCGCCAATGCTGCGATGATCAGCTGGAACCAGGTGGATACCAGCGACGCGGCGGCGTTCTACCGCCGGACCTTCGCCCGGCCGACGCCATTCTGGGAATTGGCCGGCCACCAGATCGCCGTCCGCATCGTCGATTTCGGCATGGTGCTTGGCGAGCACATGGCCGCCCGCCGCATCCTGCAGTCGGCGCTCAAGCAGTTCCCGCGCGTGCAGTCGCTGCGGGACCGCCTGCCGGACCTGCGGGACAAGACCCGGTCGGCGCGCACCCCGACGGACCCGCTGGACGCCGCCGACTGATCGGGCGGCGGCACGGCGCCGGCCTCAGTCGTAGTATTCCGCCACGCGGGGGTCGTCGATCGAGCGCAGGAAGGCCAGTTCGTGGGCGTAGCGCTGGGTCAGGGCGGCGATGGTCGCCGGTTGGAGTTCATGCCGATGCCGCCCCGGCATGGTGTCCGAGCCGGCCCAGCGCTGGCCGATCCAGCGCTTGTTGTCGGCCAGGTTCTCCACCCGCTCCGCCTCCACCCGCTTGCGCAGGCCTGGCGGCAGCCGGGCGACATCGGTGCCGAACATGGCGGCTATCTTGGCCACCGCGTCGTCGAAGTGCAGGCAGTACAGCGCATAGCCGATGAAGGTGCAGTTCTGCGGCGGCGCTTCCTTCAGCACCCGTTCCAGCACGCCATAGGCGCGGAATTTCGGCCGGGACAGCACATGCGCGTCGATGCCCTCCTGCCGGGCCTTCTCGGCGCGGGCCTCCATCTTTTCCGGCGTGTCGCCGGGCATCGGATGGGTGAATTCCCAGAAGTACTTGTTGCACACCATGTCACGCGGGTCGCGCGTGTTGACGATGAAATTGTACTTGCGGAGGTCCAGGTTCCAGTTCCACCGGGTCGGCGCGTTGAACAGCACGATATGGTCTTCGGCCGGCGGCTCGTAGCTGCGGATCTTCTCCTCGTCGGCGGCGGCCCCGCGGCCCAGAGTCTGGGCCTGGATGATCGGGGTCCAGCGCGGCCCGGCGATGGCCTGGATGGTACGCCACATCGAGCCTGTCGCACTGGTGGTGGTGGACAGGAATATTGTCGTCTTCACCCTGGAATCCCTCAACGGCCGCCACGGCTGCCCCGGCGGCAGTTCAACCCGCCTGATACCGTTTGTGCCGCGTAGCGTCTACGGTTTGGCGCCCCGGCGGATCAGCGAACGCCCATCCGCAGCAGGTCGTGCAGGTGCAGGATGCCGACCGGCGCGCCCTGGTCCAGCACGAACATGCTGCTGATCCGCTGGTCATTCATCATCCGCAGCAGGTCGGCGGCCAGCATTTCCGGAGAGGCGGCCCGCGGCGTCGCGGTCATCACCCCAGCGACGCCGCCGTCCATGGCATGGCCCCGTTGCAGGGCGCGGCGCAGGTCGCCGTCGGTCACCACGCCCACCAACCGGCGGTCGGCATCGATGACGCCGGTGACGCCGAAGCGCCGTGACGTCATCTCGATGATGGCTTCCTGCAGGGTCGCACCCTGCGGCACCAGCGGCAGTTCCTCGGCGCCATGCATCAGGTCCCGCGCGCGCTTGAGCTGGGAGCCCAGCTTGCCGCCGGGGTGGACAGCGCGGAAATCCTCGGGCGAGAAGCCGCGCGCCTCCAGCAGGCACATCGCCAGCGCATCGCCCAGCGCCAGCTGCATGGCGGTGCTGGTGGTCGGCGCCAGGCCGTTCGGGCAGGCTTCCGGCATGCGCGGCAGCAGCAGCGGCAGGTCCGCGGCCGAGCCCAGCGCACTGTCGGCGCGCGAAGTGATGGCGACGAGCGGCACGCCGAAGCGGCGGGTGAAGGCGATGATGTCGGCCAACTCCGGCGCCTCGCCGGACCAGGACAGCGCCAGCACCACATCCTCCCGCCCGATCATGCCAAGGTCGCCATGGCTGGCTTCCGCCGGATGGACGAAGTGCGCGGGGGTACCGGTGGAAGCCAGGGTGGCGGCGATCTTGCGGCCGATATGGCCCGACTTGCCCATGCCGGTGACGACCATGCGCCCGGTATGCGCCAGCACCAGGTCCACGGCGCGCAGCACCGCGTCGCCTAGCTCGCCCTCCAGGGCGGCCTGCAGGGCGTTCAGCCCCTCGGCTTCCAACTGGATCGTACGGGTCAGCGTCTGCCGCCGCGGGGCCTCGCTCATGCCAGCATCTCCCGTGCGCGGACCAGGTCCTGCGGTGTATCCACCCCGAAGGGCACATCGGCCACGGCCACCGCGTCCACGCGCATGCCCGCTTCCAGCGCCCGCAACTGCTCCAGCTTCTCGCGCAACTCAAGCGGGGAGGGCGGCAGCGCGACAAAGCGGGACAGGGCGCTGCGCCGCCAGGCGTAGAGGCCGATATGGTGCCACAGCGGACCCTCGCCCCAGGGGGCGGTGGCGCGGGTGAAGTAGAGGCAGCGGAAATGACCGGGCGCGATGGTGCTGCCCACCATCTTGACCACCGAGGACGCGGTGCGGTCCTCGTCGCGGTCGATCTCGGCCACCAAGGTGGCCAGGTCCACCGCCGGGTCGGCCATCGGCCGCAGCGCGGCGGAGATCACGGCGGGGTCGATGGTCGGCAGGTCGCCCTGGACGTTCAGCACCACGTCGTGGCGGCCGTCCGGGTCAAGCGCGGCCAGTGCCTCATGGATGCGGTCGGAGCCCGAGGGATGGTCGTCCCGCGTCATCTGCACTCGGCCACCGGCGGCCCGCACCACGGCGGCGATCTCCGGGCTGTCGGTGGCGACGACGACATCGCCGGCGCCGGCGGCCAGGGCGCGGCGCCAGACATGGATGATCATCGGCTGGCCGTTGATGTCGGCCAGCGGCTTGCCCGGCAGCCGGCTGGCGGCCATCCGGGCGGGGATCAGCACGATGGGGTTCATCGGCCGGGTCTAGCCAGCCGTGGCCGGGGCGGGGAAGGCCTTGACCACGCCGTCGATGGCCTGAAGCCGGGCGATCAGCGCCTCGAATTCCCGCAGCGGCACCATGTTGGGGCCATCCGACGGCGCGTTGTCCGGGTCCTCATGGGTCTCGATGAACAGGCCGGCGACGCCCACCGCCACCGCGGCGCGGGCTAGGGTCTCGACGAACTCCCGCTGGCCGCCCGAGGAGGTGCCGTTGCCACCGGGTTGCTGCACCGAATGGGTGGCATCGAAGATCACCGGGTGGCCGGTGCGCGCCATGATCGGCAGCGAGCGCATGTCGGAGACCAGCGTGTTGTAGCCGAAGGAGGCGCCGCGTTCGGTCAGCATCACGCGCGCGTTGCCGGCGCCGGTGATCTTGGCGGCGACATTGACCATGTCCCACGGCGCCAGGAACTGGCCCTTCTTGACGTTGACGGCGCGGCCGGTGGCGGCGGCGGCCAGCAGCAGGTCGGTCTGCCGGCACAGGAAGGCCGGAATCTGCAGCACATCCACCGCCTCGGCGATGGCGGCGCAATGGGTCACCTCATGCACATCGGTCAGCACCGGCAGGCCGAGGGTGTCGCGGATCTCGGCGAAGACCGGCAGGGCAGCGGCCATGCCGACGCCGCGCGCCGCCTTGGCGGAGGTCCGATTGGCCTTGTCGTAGCTGGTCTTGTAGATCAGCCCGATGCCGCGCCGGGCACAGATTTCCTTCAAGGCCGCCGCGGTTTCCAGCGCGTGCGCGCGGCTTTCCATCTGGCAAGGGCCGGCT
>CAIMOR010000157.1 GCA_903843125.1 uncultured Rhodospirillales bacterium | reverse complement strand
CTGCCGGCGAACATCCATGCCTTTCTGCCGAGGGCCACGCCGCGCAGGGCGCGCTCGGCAGCGTTGTTCGTCAGGCAGATGCGGCCATCGCCGAGGAAGGCGCCGCCGAAACCGGCCGCGCCGTCTCGACCTTCGTATCCATCCGGCGAAGGCCGCGGGTAGCGGCTGCCGGCGGTAGGCGCATGATCACCGCTTCTGGTCGGCGATGAGTTCCTTGAGGCTTTCGATGCCACGCATGGTGAAGCCCAGCGTTTCCCGGTCGTCGATATCGTAGATCCAGAGGCAGCCGTCCTCTGGCTCCAGTTGGTCCGCGATCTCGTCGAGCAGTTCCACGGTCTCGCCCAGCATCTCGGCAACGCGGGCGATGGTGAACACGTGGCTGGGCGCGGCCATGGTCAGGCGGCCTCTGCGGTTGCTGCTACCTGCGCCGCCTTCCATTCCCACGGCAGCAGCTCGTGCAGGCGGGAGGCCGGGTGGTCGGCGATGCGGGCCAGCACGTCGGCCAGCCAGGCGCGGGGATCGACGTCGTTCATCTTGGCGCTGACGATCAGCGAATACATCGCCGCGGCGCGTTCACCACCGCGGTCGCTGCCGGCGAACATCCATGCCTTTCTGCCGAGGGCCACGCCGCGCAGGGCGCGCTCGGCAGCGTTGTTCGTCAGGCAGATGCGGCCATCGCCGAGGAAGCGCGTGAAGGCCTCCCAGCGCACCAGCATGTAGTCCATGGCCTTGGCCAGGTCGGCGTGGCGCGACATGCGGGCGCGCTGCTCGCGCATCCAGCGTTCCAGTTCGGCGACCAGCGGCGCGATCTGTTCCTGCCGCACCGCCAGGCGCTGCTCGGCGGATTGACGGTTGATGGTCCGCTCGGCGTCGAAGATCGCGTCGATCCGCCGCACCGCCTCGGCTGCCAACGGGGAACGCGCGACTTCGGCCAGCTTGAACAACTTGCGCCGGCCGTGCGCCCAGCAGGCGGCCTCGCGGATCGGGACCGGCTTGCGGTCTGCCGCGTACAACTCGTTGAACCCGGCATAGGCATCGGCCTGCAGGATGCCCTGGTAGCCCGCCAGGTGGCGCTGCGGATGTTCGCCGGTGCGGTCGCGCGAGTAGCGGAACATCGCCGCCGGCGGCGCGGGCCCGGCAAAGGGTCGGTCATCGCGCACATAGGTCCAGATCCGGCCAGTGATGGTGCGGGCCCTGGCCAGCACCGGCACGGTGGTGTCGTCGCCATGCAGCCGCGCCGCGGCCAGCACATGTGCGTCGAGCAGGACCATCAGCGGCGTCAGCATGGCGGTGCAGGTGCCGACCCAGTCGGCGATGGTCGAGACGCTGAGCGCGATGCCCTCGCGGGCGTAGGTCTCGCTCAGGCGGTTCAGCGGCAGGTGTTGGCCGAACTTGGCCTCCAGGATCATGGCCAGCAGCTGTGGTCCGGCGCGGCCCCGGGCGATCGGGTGGAATGGCGCGGGCGGCTGGGTGATGCTCTCACAGGAGCGGCACGAGAACTTCTCGCGCACGGTCTGGATGACCTTCCACTGCCGCGGCACGACTTCCAGGGTGTCGGTGATGTCCTCGCCCAGCTTGGCCAGCTTGCCGCCGCAGCACGGGCAGGCGCTGGGGGCTGGAATCACCACGCGTTCACGCGGCAGATGCTCGGGCAGCGGCGCCCGCACCGGCCGACGACGCGGCGTCTCGGGCGCACCGCGCGGCTTGCTGGTCTCGGACTTGGTGGCGTCCTCGCTGGCCGCGGCGACGACTTCGCTCAACTCCAGTTCGAGCTGGTCGATCAGCTTGCGGCCGCGCTCCGACGAGGCGCCGAACCTGTCATGCTTGAGCTTGGCGATCAGCAGCTTGAGGTGGGCGACCATCGCCTCGGCCCCGGCGGCCCGCCCCTCGGCCTCCTGCCGCGCCAACTCCGCGGCCGCCAGCGCGGCGCGCAGTGCCTCGAGCTCCTCGGCAGGGTTGGGCGGTGACGACATCCTGCGTGAATTGAATCATGCGCGGCACCGTCTTGCCAACCCTATCCTGCCACCTCCGGGCGCCAAGTACGTTGCGGATTCCGCCAGTCGATGCCGTCCAGCATGTAGGCCAGCTGCGCGCTGGAAATGGCCACGCAGCCATCCGCCGGCGAGGGCCAGATGAAGCGCCCGCGCTCCAGCCGCTTGGCGTAGAGCGACATGCCGATGCCGTCGTGCCAGAGGATCTTGACCAGCGATCCGGCCTTGCCACGGAAGACGTAGAGATCGCCCGCGTGTGGATCGCGCCCCAGCGCCTGCTGCACCTGCAGCGCCAGGCCATTCATGCCGCGTCGCATATCGGTGTGGCCCACCGCCAGCCAGACCCGGACGCCGGAGGGAACTGGGATCATCCGCGCAGCGCCGACAGCACGCGGCGCAGTGCCGTGGCGCCCACCGTCTCCAAGACCCGCAGGGCGGTACCATCCGGCAGCACGATTTCGATTTGCTGCACTGCCCGGCATTGCGCCGGCTCGGCCGGTGTCGGCGTGCCCTGCAGCGCCAGCGGCGAAGCCATCGGCACGGGTTCCTGCACCACCTGCACCGGCAGGAAGACAGGTGCCGGCTCCAGTGCCAGGGCGCCGGAGCGCACCTGCTTTCGCCAGGCCCACAGCACGCTGCGGCTTACCTCATGGCGTCGCGCCACCTCCGCAAAGCAGACGCCAGGGCACTCAGCCTCTGCGACGATGCGCAGCTTGTCCTCGACCCGCCAATGCCGACGCCGTTCAACGCCGCTGATGATCTCCATCGCCACCCCGCCCTGTCCTTAGCAACGCTCCTACGAGCGTCGATAAGATCAAAAGACAGGTTCCGCCTCACGCCGGTAGGCGGCCGTCACCGGAGGGGTACCCTCATGCTGCCGGTCAGCAAGGATACGCTGCTGCGCGTTGTGCGCCGTGGCGCCTGCGCACACACCCAGGCCGCGCCTCGGATAATCGGCATCGATGGCTGGGCCCGGCGGCGCGGGCCGCGCTACGGCACGCTGGTCTACGATCTCGACCGGCGACCTATCGTCGATCTGCTGCCGGACTGCGAGATGGCCACGGTCGCGGACTGGATCACTGCGCGCCCGGCATTAACGTCATCGCCAGCGACCGCGCTGGCGGCTGGAGGCGCCGCCGGATACGAGGCGTGTCATCGTGCGGGACCGCGGCTGCGGCGGGGCTGTCGAGAAGCCGGGGAGCCTTGGCCTGAGCACGATGCGGGCGCGGGCGCAGGCTTTGGGTGCGACGCTTGCGATCATTAGCGACGCGGAGGGCATGGATGTGACCCTGTCCATGCCGGACTGGCTGGATTGAACGAGAAGGTCAGACGGCGAGCGTCAACGTCGCCGAGACTGTTTGCACCAGTTGCACTTCCTCCGCCAGTTTTAGCCAATGTTTGCTGCCGGACCCGTTGACCGGCAAGGGCGGAACGACCACCGAAATAGGCTCTCCGACGGCCCATTCTCTCCGGATTTGGTGACTTGGCGGATTTGGTAAGCTTTTCTAAATTCCCTTTATTTCAAGCTCTTGGACGTGACGGCGAAGCGGCCTGTTTCGAATCGCGTTAGCGGCTCGCGCTTCCGGTTGCAATCAGGTGCGGGCGGCGCCTGGCAGCGCCGCCCCCCTGCCATTTCAGAAGCTGAAGCGGGCGCCGATGCTGGCGGTTTGCCCGGTATAGTTGCTGCGGAGTTCGGCACCATAGTTGGCGTAGACCGCCAAGCGCGGACTCAGCGGCAGGCTGAGACCACCGCCCAGCAGGGCGGCGTCGCGCCCGGTCTTGGCGCTGACCACGCGGAAGGACGGGGTGGCGCTAATGAAGGCGCTTTCGGTCTGCGTCGTCGCATCGGCCATCTCATGTGCGTAGCCCAGGCGGGCCTGGGCCGTCAGCACGTAGCCGGCCAGCGGCACGTCGCGCTGTGCCCGCAGGTTCAGCCCGGCGCGGGCGCTGGTAGCGGCGCCACCGTTCACGCCCAGGCCAAGGTCCGAGCCGGTTTCGGTCAGCCGGTTGCGGGACAGGCGGTCCACCCGCAGGCTGGCGCTGGGCTGCAACGCGAAGCCCGCCAGGCTGTAGTACAGG
>CAIMOR010000156.1 GCA_903843125.1 uncultured Rhodospirillales bacterium | reverse complement strand
TCATCGCCACCACGAAGGCGGCGCGCAGCGCCACCTCGGTCTTGCCGAAGCCGACATCGCCGCAGATCAGCCGGTCCATCGGCCGTCCCGCGGCCAAATCCTCCAGCACATCGGCAATGGCACGCTGCTGGTCCTCGGTCTCGGCGAAGGGGAAGCGGGCGCAGAACTCGTCCCAGGCGCCTTCCGGCGGCGTCGCCAGCGTGCCTTCCCGCATCTGGCGTTCGGCGGCGATGCGGATCAGCTGCCCCGCCATGTCCTGGATGCGCTGCTTGGCCTTGGACTTGCGGTTCTGCCAGGAAACCCCGCCCAGCTTGTCCAGCGCCACGCCGGCGCCCTCGCTGCCGAAGCGGCTGAGCACCTCGATATTCTCAACCGGCAGGAACAGCTTGTCGCCGCCGTCATAGACCAGGCGCAGGCAGTCGTGCGGCGCACCGGAGACGTCGATCGTCTCGAGCCCGTCGTAGCGGCCGATGCCATGGTCGGCGTGCACCACCAGGTCGCCCTGCTCTATCCCCGTCGCATCCGCGATGAACTGGTCGGCGCGCTTGCGGCGGCGCGGCGGGCGGGCGATCCGCTCGCCGAGCAGGTCCTGTTCGCCCACCACGGCCAGGCCGCCACCGACGAAGCCGCGTTCCAGGCCCAGGATGGCCAGCGCCACCACGCCCTTGGGCAGCCGGCGCGCCTCGGCGTGGCTCTCGATGCCCTGGGCTTCCAGACCGTTCTCGCGCAGCAGGTTGGCCAGGCGCTCACGGCTGCCGCGGGTCCAGGCCGCCAGTACCGGGCGGGTGCCCTTTTCCAGCAGCACCTGGGCGTGCTCGGCATAGGCGGCGAAGACGTTGCCGCCGCTGGAGCGCACCTCGGTGAACAGCCGCCCCGGCCGGCCACCGGCCTCGACCCCTTCGGCCCATTCCGGCTTGCTGAACGGGGTGAACTGGAAGCTCTGCGTGGCCGCCAGCATGGCGTCCCAGTCCGACCGCGCCAGATACAGCAGCCCCGGCGGCGCCGGCCGGTACGGCACCTCGCCCTCATGCGTGCGGACCGGCTGGCGGCGGGCCTCGTAGTGGTCGGCGACCATCTCCATGCGGCCGGTCAGCACCTCCTCCACCTGGTAGTCCAGGCTGATGCTGGCGCCGGGCAGGTAGTCCGGCAGGGCGTCCATGCGCTCATGGAACAGCCCGGCCCAGTGCTCCATGCCCGGGTGGCGACGGCCGGTACTGACGGAGACGTAGAGCGGGTCCTCCGCCGAGGCGGCACCGAACAGGTCGCGGTAGCCGGTGCGGAAGCGGCCGATGCTGTCGGCATCCAGGAACACCTCCCCCACCGGGCGCAGCACCAGGCCGTCCAGCTTGTCGGCGCTGCGCTGCGTATCCGTCGCGAAGTGGCGCAGGCTCTCGACTTCGTCGCCGAACAGGTCCACCCGGATCGGGTCGCTTTCCCCGGCCGGGAAGATGTCGATGATGCCACCGCGCATGGCGTATTCGCCATGCTCCATCACCGTGCCGGTGCGGTTGTAGCCATTGGCCTCCAGGAAGGCCGCCAGCGCCTCGGGCTTCACCCGGCCACCGGGCTTCAGCGCCATGACGGAGCCGGAGAAGGCTTCCCGCGGCGGCACCCGCTGCACCATGGCATTGACCGTGGTGACCACGATGCGCGGTTGCGCACTCGGCTCCAGCAGGCGGGTCAGCGTGGCGACGCGCTCGGCGACGATCTCGGGGTTCGGCGAGACGCGGTCATACGGCAGGCAGTCCCAGGCCGGAAAGCGCAGCACTTCCACCTCGGGCGCGAAGAAGCCAAGGGCCTCCACCAGCCGGGCGGTGCGGCTGTCGTCGCGGCACACATGCAGGGTCGGCGCCCCGGTTTCCGCCAGCCGGCGGGCCAGCAGCAGGGCATCGAAGCCCTCCGGCGCGCCGTGGACCTGCAGGACGCTCATGCCTGGCCTGGCCGCGGCGAAACGGGGCGCAGGTGCTCCGGCAGCCCGGCGCCGCTCTCGCCGCATTCGCGGATCAGGCGTTCCAGCATGGGGTTGGCCAGGTCGTCGGGCACCGGGCGGCGGCCGCTGAGCCAATCGGCCAGGTCCACGTCCCAGTGGTCCAGCGCGGCCTCAAGCTGGCTGAGGTCGTCGTCCGACAGGTCCGCGATATGGCGGGCGACGAAGGCACCGATCATCAGGTCGGCTTCCTTGGTGCCCCGGTGGTTGGCGCGGAAGACGAGGCGGCGGCGGCGGGAATCGAGTTCGGTCATGTCGTCGTTTCTGGCTATCGCTGGCATATAGGGGGGTATGGGAATCCTGTCAGCCCAAGCCGCAACGCCAGAGGAAGCGCAACGTTTGGCGGACCAGCGCCTGCTGCCGCTGTTCGCCGACCTGGCCAGCCTGCCAGGGGTAGGGCCGGCCGGCCAGAAGCTGCTGGCCAAGGCGCTGGCCAATGGCAGCGGCGGGTCCCGGGTGCTGGACCTGTTGTTCCACCTGCCCAGCGAGATC
>CAIMOR010000155.1 GCA_903843125.1 uncultured Rhodospirillales bacterium | reverse complement strand
CGGAGGCCGCGCCGCCGCCGCCCCGCGCGCTGCCGCCCTTGCCGCTGCAGCCGCTGCCGCGGCTCTCCACCAATGTCCCGAACACGCTGCCGCCGCCGGCCATCGGCGGCGCCGCCCCGACCGTGCCGCAGCCGATCAGCACGGAACCGCCGACCACCTTCTGGCAGACCCCGCGGAATTAGAGGGTCGCGGGCACCCGCCATCCGGCGATCCGGCCTGGGGTGATGACCCTTCGGCCCCGCCCGGGCTGCTGACAGCACCATCCGTTGGGATCGCGCCGTGGGGTCAACCGGTTGCCGGGCGATGAGTCGGTCCCGGCGAACCCACCGAAGCACGTAGCGATGTTGAGTCTGCCAGGCGCAGACGAAAGCGCCTGACAGGCCCTGGCTCCCTGTTTCGTCGTGCGCATCACGTCGCCGGCAATCCCGCCCGCGTTCAATCAGTTATGAAGCACGCAATGCGCCCGGCAGGGCGCATGGCGCTCTAGCCGCCGCTGGCCAGCTCGGTGGCGATGCCGTCGATGTTCACCCCGATGATCATCGCCAGCGGCCACCCCGGGTAGAGCCCTTCTATCCGCCGTGCCAGCGCCTCTCGCCGCGTCGGCGAAAGCCCGTCCGGGGCTGCCATCGCCTCGGCCACCAGCTCCCGCATCCGCCGCAGATAGTCCGCCTGCCCGGCCAGCACGCGTGCCGAGCCAGGCCCGCCATGGCCGGCATGGTAGGCGGCCGCGCCGCCGAAGCGCCGCTCGACATCCTCCAGCACCCGCAGCCAGCGCGCCGAGCGGCCCTCGGCGAGCCAGGGATGCACGGCGTGGTAGACGAGGTCGGAGGTGATCACCGCGTCCAGCTGCGGCAGCAGGACCATGGTGTTGTTCGAACATTCCAGGGCGCCGAGATCGACGATCCCAAGCTCCATGCCGTCCAGCTTCAGGCTCTCTCCATCCGCCACGGTCACGTCGGGGAAGGCGAAGCTCTGCGGGTAGTCGGCGCCGACGATCGGTGTCCAGTACGCCCGCTTCGGCTCGGCGGTCTCCCGGATGCCGGCAATCGTCGCCGCCGTGGCGAAGACCGGCACGCCCGGGTGCCGCGCCAGCACCGTGGCCAGGCCGTTGTAGTGGTCCGGGTGCGGGTGGGTCACCACCACCCCCGCCAAAGGCTTGCCCAGCGCCGCCAGCTTATCGGTCACCGCCGTCGCCTCGGAGAGGACGAACTGCGTATCCACCAGCACCAGGCTGCGCTCGCCCTCGATGATGAAGGAGTTGACGAAGAAGGCCCCGGGCGCGGAGCCGTGATGGTGGACCTGCCGGATCGTCATGCCGCCGAACCTCCCGCACGCGCAGCGGCGGCGGGCCATGATCCCGCGCCGGCCAGGCGCCGAGCATGCCCGTTCCGTCCCATGGCGCAAGCCGCCCGCCTTGCCGCACGTGGCCGGCATTGCTGCATTCGTGGCCGCGCGCCGCCGCCGGCCGTTGCCTGCCGCGCGATGACCGTCGCCGGCGATCACGCCCTAGCGGAACAGGCTCAGCAGCACCTGCGGCGCCGAGTTGGCGATGCTCAGCGCCTGGGTGCCCAGCTGCTGGCGGATCTGCATGGCCTGCAGCTTGGCCGATTCCTTGGCCATGTCGGCATCCACCAGCGCGCCCAGGCCGGTGTTCTGCGCATCCATCACGTTGTTGTTGTAGGTCACCTGCGCGCTGACATAGTTGGTGTAGCTGCCGAACTGGTTCATCTGCGTCAGCGTGGTGTCGATCGTCGCGCTCAGCACCCCGGTCTTGGTCAGCGCCGCCGCGGCATCGCCGGCGGTCCAGGTATTGGCCGCCGAGACCGCGTCGTAGATGTTGGTCACCGCCTTGAAGCCGTTGAAGGTGTAGTAGGCGCCGGTGCCGTCCTGCACCACGCTCACCAGCGTCGTCGCCGGGTCGTTCAGGATGTTCAGGCCGTTGTAGCTGGCATCCTTGATGAAGCTGTTCATCGCATTGGTCAGCTGCTTGACCTGCGCCTGGTACTGGGTGCGCTGCGCCGTGGTCAGCGTGCCGTCGGCCAGCTTCACCGTCACGCTCTGCAGCTGGGTCAGCTGGTCCGAGACGTTCTGCATCGCGGTCGCGGTCACGCTCAGCAGCCCCTGGGCGGACCCCAGCTGCTGGTTGGCGGACTGCGTCGCCGCGACATCGCCGCGGATGCGCTCGGCCACCGCATAGGCGGCGCCGTCATCCTTGGCATCCGCCACCCGGTAGCCGGTGGCGACGCGCTTCTGCGTGGCCTGCAGGTCCGCCGTGGTATCGGTCAGCGACTGCAGCGCGACCATGGCGCTGTTGTTGGTATTGATCGAAAAGGACATGGCGGATTTTCCTGCGCTGTCACCCCGATCCTCGGGGCCGCCGATACGCTGGCGCATACCGTTGAAGATAACGTTAAGCCGGCCGCACATTCCCGCCCGGGGTGGTCGCCGGCCCGGGGTCGCCCTAGGCTTCCGGCATGGAACCCACGCCGCCCGCCCCCCAGGACACCTCCTCCCCTTGGCCGCCCCCCGGCGAGGTCCGCCCGATCCTGCCCGGGCTGTTCCGCGCCCGTATGCCGCTGCCCTTCCCGCCCGGCCACGTCAACGTCTGGTTCTTCGAGCATGACGGCGGCTTCCTGGCGGTGGACACCAGCGTCGCCGGCCGCACCAGCCGGGAGCTGTGGGACCAGGTCCTGGCCCACCCCAACCTGGGCGGCCGCAAGCTGACCGGCCTGCTGGTCACCCATTTCCACCCCGACCACATCGGCCTCTGCGGCTGGCTGTGCGACCGCTTCGGCCTGCTGCCGACGATGACGCGGATCGAATGGCTGCAGGCGCGCAGCCTCTGGTTCGACAGCGGCCCGGCCATGATGGCGCAGCAGGCCGAGTTCTACGCCGCCGCCGGCTGCACGCCCGACTACCTCAGCTTCATCGAGCAGCGCGGCCCGCTCTACCAGCGCGCGGTGGCCGAGCTGCCGCGCAGCTTCCACGCCATCCAGGCCGGCGGCAGCATCCGCATCGGCGGCGCCGACTGGCGCGTGCTGACCGGCGCCGGCCATTCGCCGGACATGGCCTGCCTGTACAACGCCGACCTCAACGTGCTGATCTCGGCCGACCAGATCCTGCCGCGCATCTCGCCCTATGTCGGCCTGCACGCCGGGGAGCCGCAGGCCGACCCGCTGGGCGATTTCCTCCGCAGCAACGAGACCTTCCGCGCCCTGCCGCCGGACACGCTGGTGCTGCCCAGCCATGGCGAGCCGTTCCGCACCCTGCACCCGCGGCTGGACATGCTGGCCGCCCACCATGCCGAACGGCTGGACGCCCTGGCCGGCTACTGCGCCGAGCCGCTGACCGCCTTCGAGGCGGCGCAATCCCTGTTCCCGCGCGCGGCGCTGGAACAGACGCAGGTCGGCTTCGCGGTGGGGGAGACCCTGGCCCACCTGCGCCGGCTGGAACGCCAGGGGCGCGTGCTGGCCGAACCAGGCGCGGATGGCGCGCCCCGCTTCCGGCGGG
>CAIMOR010000154.1 GCA_903843125.1 uncultured Rhodospirillales bacterium | reverse complement strand
TTCGCGGCGGAAGTGGTTGTAGCGCGCATCCTCCGGCCCGGTCCGCGTGCGGCCGAGGATGTAGAGGCCGAGCCGGAGCGCCCAGGCCGCCACGAGCGCCGCCACAAGCCAGGCGCGGGCGCCCTCACCAGTGGCCAGCACCGCGACCACGCCGGCCAGGCCGAGCGAGAAGGTCCAGACCACGTCCACCCAGCCGGCGTTGCCGGCGCGGCGTTGCAGCCACCAGGCGAAGGCCATGGCGGGGAACAGCGCCAGCGCGGCGAGGATCGGCACGGTCATCCGCGGCTCCGTTCGGCGATGAAGCGCAGCACGTCCCGCTTGACCGGCGCGACGAAGCCGAGTGGCGCGGCGAAGGCGCCGACGATGGCGGCGTGGCCGACACCGCGATAGATGATCAGCTCGGCCTGGTTGCCGGCCGCGCGCAGCTTCGCCGCCAGGCGCTGGGAGTTGCGCGGCAGCACGGTGGTGTCCTCGTCGCCGGTGGCCAGCAGCATCGGCGGCGCGCCCGACGTGACGAAGTTGATCGGCTGGGAGGCAGGGCGTTCTTCCTCAGGGCCGAAGATCTGTTTCAGGGTCTCGCTCTGCAGCGGCAGGAAGTCGTAGGGGCCGGAAAGCCCGATGACGCCGCGCAGGTCGCGCCCCGGCTGCATGCCGACTGCCGCCAGCCAGGCCGGGTTCAGCGCCAGCAGCGCCACCATCTGCGCGCCGGCGGAATGCCCCATCAGGAACAGCTTGGTGGGGTCGCCGCCATATTCGGCCGCATGGGCCTGCGCCCAGCCCACCGCCTGCGCTGCGTCCTGCACGAAGGCGGGGGAGCGCACTTCCGGCCACACCCGGTAGTCCGGCACCACGCAGACCAGGCCCGCCGCTGCCAGCGTGGCGCCGAGGAAGCGGTACATGCCGCGGTCGCCAGCCCTCCAACCACCGCCATAGATGAACACGACCACTGGGGCGCCGCGCGCCTCGGCCGGGGCGTAGACGTCAAGGCCATGCCGCTCGCCTTCGGCATAGCTGGCGCTGGCCGTCACCACGCCGCCGCGGGGCGCCACCGCGTTCAACAGCGTGGTCGGCGAGCAGGCCGAGGCCAGCAAGGCCCCCAGCGAGCCCAGCACGGCGCGGCGCGCCATCTAGACGCCCACCAGCGGCTGCACCAGGCGGGCCAGCCAGCCATGTGCACGCAACCGGCCCTCCGTGGCGATCAGGCAGACGCAGTCCTCACCCACCGGCAGCGCCATCGGCTCGTGCTCCAGCCCCGGCTCGCCCTCGGCGACATCGCCGGCACGGTACTCCCCGGTCTCGTCGCCGAAGGCGCCGCGCAGCACGCAGGTCAGCTCCATGCCGGCATGGCCGTGGCCCGGCAGCCGCCGGCCGGGCGCCACCTTGATCAGGTCCAGCCGCGCGTCATCGGCACCGCGCTTCATCAACGGCATCAGCCGCATCCCGGGGCCGATCCACCACCATCGGCCGGTGGCCAGCTGCTCCACCGTTGTGGGCACCGGGCGTGCCGGCGCGACCGGCGGCAACGGAGAGCCCAGCCGGCCGAGCACGCTGGCCAGCGAATCGGCGGCCAATGTGGCCGGCGGCAGGTCCTCCAGCAGGGACCCGCCGATGGCGGCGCCAAGCGCGGCTTCGGCCCGGCAGGCCGCGCAGAGCGCCAGGTGGGTGCGCACGACGATGCCGTGTGCCACCGGCAGCCGGCCGGCGGCATGGGCAAGCAGCGTCGCTGGGGAAGGATGGTGCGTCATTTCAGCGCGTCCAGCTGGGCCCGCAGCCGCGCCATGGCCAGGCGCAGGCGGGACTTCACCGTGCCGAGCGGGATGCCGAGCCGACGCTCGATCTCCGCGTGCGGACGGTCGTCGAAGAAGGCAAGCCGAACCACCTCGGCCTGTTCGCGCGGCAGCGTTTCCAGCGCCTGCCGCAAGCGGTCAGCGCGGCGGGCATGGTCGAGTTGCGCATCCGCCGGCAGGATCGGCTCCAACTCATCCGCCGGCATCTCCTCCGGCCGCGCCAGCGCCGCGCGGCGGGCGGCGTCCACGCGCAGGTTGCGGGCGATGGTGAAGATCCAGGCCGCCGCGCCGGTGGTCCCGGCGTCGAACTGGGCCGCCTTGCGCCAGACCGCCAGCATGGCTTCCTGGGTGAGTTCCTCGGCCTGCGCCGGCGGCAGGGAGAGCCGCAGCAGGTAGGCCTTCACCCGCGGCGCGAAGTAGCCGAACAGCGCGACGAAGGCAACGCGGTCGCCGTCCTCGGCAATGGCGCGCAGCCAGGCAGCCGCCTGCTCCGGCCCTTCGGCGGGCTTCATGGCCGGGCTGGCGGCGGCGTCGCGCGGTCGCCGGGCCGCCGGATGCGGCATGTCGAGCAGTGCATGCATGACCCCTTCAACGAATGGCCGCGCCGGTTGGATCACCGCGAAGGCCTGGTGATCCAATTCACGGAGCCGTCCGTTTTGGTCATGTTAGCTCGCGATAGGCGAAGGACGAGAGGCTGCATGCACCAGCACGGGAAGGCAAAGCGGATCGCCGTGATCGGCAGCGGCATATCCGGCATGTCCGCGGCCTGGCTGCTGGCGCAGCGGCATGAGGTGGTGATGTACGAACAGGCGCCGCGCCTGGGCGGGCATACCCGCACCCTGGCGGTGCCAGGGACCGGGCCGGTGGATATCGGCTTCATCGTCTACAACGAGGCGACCTACCCGAACCTGGTGGCGCTGTTCCGGCATCTCGGCGTAGCCACGCGCGAATCGGACATGTCCTTTGCCGCATCGCTGAATGGCGGGCAGCGCGAATATGCCGGCACCAACCTGGCGGGACTGTTCGCCCAGCCGTCCAACGCGCTCAGCCCGCGGTTCTGGGGCATGCTGCGGGACCTGCTGCGGTTCTACCGCGAAGCCCCGCGTGACGCGCCGGCGCTGGAGCGCGACCTGATCAGCCTGGACGCCTACCTGAAGGGCCGCGGCCATGGCGCCGGCTTCGTGCAGGACCATCTGCTGCCGATGGCCGCGGCGATCTGGTCCACCCCGGCAGCGGAGGTCGGCGCCTACCCCGCCACCGCCTTCATCCGGTTCTGCGAGAACCACGGCCTGCTGCAGCTGACCAACCGGCCGGTATGGCGCACCGTGGT
>CAIMOR010000153.1 GCA_903843125.1 uncultured Rhodospirillales bacterium | reverse complement strand
GCGGGCCGCTCAGCGCCGCAAGGCCGACCTCGCTGGCGGAAGGCGAGCCGGGCGGGAAGAAGCCGACCCCCTCCGCCCAGGCGCCCGGCGCGGTGCCGGCAACCGCCTGCATGAAGTCCCGCTGCACCACCGCCGGCAGCACGGCGCGGCGCAGTGCGGGGTCGTCGAACGGCCCATGCAACTGGTTGAAGCGCAGCACGGCCAGGAAGCCCGCGGGGTCCGGGTTCTCCACCGCCAGCTCCGGCCGGCGGCGCAGCAGCGGCAGCAGGTCCGGCGTGGGGAATTCCCACCAATCGGCCTCGTTGTTCTGCATCGCCGCCGCCACGGTGGAGGCATCCGGCACCACCCGCCACTCCACCCGCTCGAACCAGGCGCGCTTCGGCCCGGCGGTGCCGCTCGGCGTGCCGTCCTCGCGCGGGCGATAGCCGTCGAAGCGCTGGTAGGCCACGCGGGCGCCGGAGACCCGCTCATCCGCCAGGTAACGGTAAGGGCCGCTGCCGATCGCCTCGCGGATCGGCGTGGCCGGGTCGGTCTGCGCCAGCCGCTCCGGCATGATGAAGGCAACGGGCGGCGAGGTCTTCGCCAGTGCGTCGAACAGCAGCGGGAAGGGCCGCTTGAGCCGGAACTGGATGGTCGCATCATCCGGCGCCGAAAGCTCGTCGGTCAGCGCCATCAGCGTTTGGCCCAGGCCGTCCCGCACCGCCCAGCGCCGGATGCTGGCCACCGCATCCCGCGCCCGCACCCCCGTGCCGTCGTGGAACATCAGGCCGGGCCGCAGCGTGATCCGCACCAGCCGGCCGTCCTGCTCCACCGTATGGCCAGCAGCCATCTGCGGCTGCGGCCGATACTGCGCGTCCAGCCCATACAAAGTGTCCCACACCAGGTAGGCGTGGTTGCGGGTGATGTAGGTGGTGGTCACCACCGGGTCCAACGGCCCCAGATCGGCGATGGGGATGAAGCGCAGCGTCCGCGCCCCGGCCGGCTGCGCCAAGGCGGGTGTGGCCAGCGACGGAGCCACCAGCGAGGCGGCAAGGGCGGTGAGCATCGGGCGGCGGCGCATGACTACTCCTGGGCAGATACCAGCGGGTGCGCTGGCCGGGCGGGCGAGGTTACCGCAGGCCCCGCCGGCAGCCTCAGCCTGGCCAGTGCCGTTGTCGCATCGGCCCAGTTAGGCAATAAGCGCCCGAGATATGTGCAGCTGACGGGGCATTTGCCTCCCTTGCATCCCTGTTGGATGGAGCGGCCCGGCACCACAGACGTGGCGAGGAGCCAGATGCGACCCCACGGCCAGCATAGCAGAGTTCACGCACATGTCATTTGCGTCTCGCGATGGCGCTGGCACGGCGGTTGCTGCGTGTCACCACCGCCCGGCATCCGCGCCGGCTTCAAGATCGGAGAGGCTGATGTCGTCCAACAACCTGTTTTCCCGCCGCACCCTGCTCGCCGGCAGCGGGCTCGCCTTGCCGGCTCTGCTGGGGCCGAGGCAGGCGCAGGCGGCTGATACCACCATCGGCTTCATCTACGTCGGCCCGAAGGACGACTACGGCTACAACCAGGCCCATGCCGAGGCCGCCGCGCTGCTGAAGCGCATGCCCGGCATCAAGGTGGTCGAGGAGGAGAAGGTCGCCGAGACCGCCGATGTCGAGCGCACCATGGAAAGCATGGTCCAGCTGGACGGCGCCAAGCTGCTGTTCCCGACCAGCTTCGGCTACTTCGACCCCTACATGCTGCGCCAGGCCGCGAAGTACCCGCGCGTGCAGTACCGCCACTGCGGCGGGCTGTGGGACCGCACCAAGCACCCCATGAACGCCGGCAGCTACTTCGGCTACATCGGCATGGGCCAGTACCTGAACGGCATCGTTGCCGCGCATGCGACCAAGACGAAGAAGCTCGGCTTCGTCGCCGCCAAGCCCATTCCGCAGGTGCTGATCAACGTCAACAGCTTCGCCATGGGCGCCCGCAGCGTCGACCCCTCCATCACCGTGCAGGTCATCTTCACCGGTGAATGGTCCATGCCGGTGAAGGAGGCCGAGGCCACCAACTCCATGGCCGACCAGGGCGTCGACGTGGTCACCTGCCACGTGGACGGGCCCAAGGTGGTGGTGGAGACCGCGGAGCGCCGCGGCATGTTCACCTGCGGCTACCACGCCGACCAGTCCAAGCTGGCCCCGCGCGGCTACCTGACCGGCGCCGAGTGGAACTGGATCAAGGTGTATGAGGACTTCGCCACCAAGGCCAAGGCCGGCCACGCGCCGGGCAACTTCGTCCGTGGCGGCCTGGCGGAAGGCTTCGTGAAGATGTCGCCCTATGGGCCAGCCGTGTCGGATGCCGGCAAGGCGCGCGCGGAAGCCGCCAAGGCCGAGATCATGAAGGGCGGCTTCGCGGTATTCCGCGGCGGCCTGAAGGACAACAAGGGCAACGTGGTGGTGCCGGTGGGCAAGAACTACGCGGAAACCGCGATCGAGCTGGAAAGCACCAGCTGGCTGGTGGAAGGCGTCATCGGCTCCACTTCGTGAGCATGGCCCGGGAACCTCGCACGTGAGCGCGACCGCGATGACCACGGCCGGGGCGCAAGCCCCGGCCGACCGTTGGTACCCCTGGCGCCGGGCGCTGGAAGGTGCCCTGGCGCCAATGGCCGCCCTCGTCCTCGCCTGGCTTGCCTTCACGCTGTTCCTGCTGCTGCTCGGCAAGTCGCCCGCCGAGTTCCTCGACCTGTTCTGGCGCGGCGCCTTCGGCAGCTGGTTCAGCCTGCAGAACACGCTGCAACGCGCCGCCCCCCTGCTGCTGACCGCGCTCTGCGTCGCCATCCCGGCCCAGCTCGGCCTGGTGGTCATCGGGGGCGAGGCCGCCGTGGCGCTGGGCGGCCTGGCCGCCACGGCTGCCGTGCTGCCCATGCTGGGCGCCCCTTCCCTGCTCGTGCAACTCGTCATGGCGCTGGCTGGCATGGCCGCCGGCGCGCTGTGGATCGGCCTGACCGGCTGGTTGCGGGCCAAGCGCGGCATCAACGAGACCATTGCCAGCCTGGTGCTGACCTATATTGGCCTGGCGCTGTTCAACCACCTGGTCGAAGGCGTCCTGCGCGACCCCGCCAGCCTGAACAAGCCGAGCACCTGGGGGATCGAGGACCGCAACATGCTGGGCCCCATCCCCGGCACCGATGTCCATCCCGGCCTGATCCTCGGCGTGCTGGCCTGCGTGGCGGCCTGGGTGCTGATCTCCCGCACCTCGCTTGGCTTCGCCGCCCGCGT
The DNA here is from genome assembly GCA_903843125.1 of uncultured Rhodospirillales bacterium. Lineage (GTDB taxonomy): Bacteria > Pseudomonadota > Alphaproteobacteria > Acetobacterales > Acetobacteraceae > CAIMOR01. The sequence goes on along the minus strand of CAIMOR010000153.1, from coordinate 9,853 downwards.
CACCGGTGGCAATATCCGCGCGGCACAGTTGCAGGGCCTGCCGGTGCACCGGCTGATGATCGGCGCCTGCGTGCTAGGCGGTGCCTGCGCCGGCCTGGCCGGCATGGTGGAGGTCGCGGCCGTGCATGGCCGCGCCAACGCCTCGCTAATCGCCGGCTATGGCTGGTCCGGCATCCTCATCGCCTTCCTGTCCCGCCACAATCCGCTGGCCATCATGCCCATGGCGCTGCTGCTGGGCGGGCTGGGCGCCGCCGGCGGGCTGCTGCAACGCCGCATGGGCGTGCCGGATGCCACGGTGATGGTGCTGCAGGGCTTCATCTTCGTCGCCATCCTGGCCAGCGAGACGCTGGCCGGCCGCATCGCCTGGTTCCAGCCGCGCCGCACGGAGACCTGACGCATGGACGCGATCGGCACCGTCCTGGTGGCCATGCTGGGCGGCGCGCTGCGCGTCTCCACCCCCTTCCTGTTCGTCTCGCTGGGCGAATGCCTGACCGAGCGCGCGGGCCGCATCAACCTGGGCAATGAGGGCGTGATGGTGCTGGGCGCCATGGTCGCCTACGCCACAAGCTATGAGACCGGCTCGCCCTGGCTGGGCGTGCTGGCAGCGGCAGGCGCCGGGCTGCTGCTCGGCGGGCTGCACGGCGCCATCTGCGGCCTGGCCAAGGTCAACGATGTCGCCATGGGCATCGCCATCATGCTGGCCGGCACCGGCATCGCCTTCTTCTTCGGCAAGCCCTACGTCCAGCCCTCGGCCACGCTGCTGCCGGCCATTCCGTTCGGCTTCTGGTCCTCCAGCCCGCAGCTGAAGAACGCGCTGGCGGTCAGCCCGCTGTTCCTCCTCGGCCTCGCCACCGCGTTCGCCATGGCCTGGATGTTCCGCGCCACGCGGCTGGGCCTGCGTGTCCGCATCGTCGGCGAGAGCGAGGACGCCGCCCGGGCGCTGGGCTTGCCGGTCAACCGCACGCGCTTCTTCGCCACGGCCACCGGCAGCGCGCTGGCCGGCATCGGCGGCGCCTTCCTGTCGCTGGTCTATCCCGCCAGCTGGAACGAGGGCCTGTCCTCCGGCCAGGGGCTGATGGCGGTAGCGCTGGTGGTCTTCGCCCGCTGGAACCCGGTGCACTGCATCACCGCGGCGCTGCTGTTCGGCGCCGCCGGTGCGCTCGGGCCTTCGCTGCAGACCGTGGGCATCACCTGGGGCTACTACCTGTTCTACGCCGCGCCCTATGTGGTCACGCTCGCCATCCTGATCGCCACCGTCCGCCCGGGCCGCACGCTGCGCGGCATGCCCGGCGAGCTTTCCATCGGGAGATAGCGATGACCCTCGCTGCCAATCCCTACCCCTGGCCCTATGATGCTGACCTGCGCCCGGCCAACACTGCGCTGGTCATCATCGACATGCAGACCGATTTCTGCGGCATCGGCGGCTATGTCGACAAAATGGGCTACGACCTGTCGCTGACGCGCGCGCCGATCGAGCCGATCAAGGCGGTGCTGGCGGCGATGCGCGCCTGGGGCGGACATGTGATCCACACGCGGGAGGGCCACCGCCCGGACCTCTCGGACCTGCCGGCCAACAAGCGCTGGCGCAGCCGCCGCATCGGCGCCGGCATCGGCGATGACGGCCCCTGCGGCCGCATCCTGGTGCGCGGCGAGCCGGGCTGGGAGATCATCCCCGACCTGGCCCCCCTCCCCGGCGAAGTGATCATCGACAAGCCCGGCAAGGGCAGCTTCTGCGCCACCGACCTGGAACTGATCCTGCGCACCCGCGGCATCGCGAACCTGGTGCTCACCGGCATCACCACGGATGTCTGCGTCCACACCACCATGCGGGAGGCCAACGACCGCGGCTTCGAGTGCCTGATGCTGACCGACTGCTGCGGCGCCACCGACCACGGCAACCACCTCGCCGCGATCAAGATGGTGACGATGCAGGGCGGCGTCTTCGGCGCGGTGGCGGAAAGCAGCGCCTTCATCGAGGCCCTGGCATGAGCGCCATCGGCATCGAGGCCATCGGCATCGGCAAGCGCTTCGGCGCCTTCACCGCGCTGGCCGACGTGGCGCTGAAGGTGGCGCCCGGCAGCATGCACTTCCTGCTCGGCGAGAACGGCGCCGGCAAGTCCACGCTGGTGAAGTGCATGCTCGGCTACTACCGGCCGGACGAAGGCAGCTTCCTGGTGGACAACCGCGAGGTCGAGATCGCCCGCCCGGCCGATGCCGACGCGCTCGGCCTCGGCATGGTCTATCAGCACTTCACCCTGGTGCCGGCCATGACCGTGGCCGAGAACCTGGTGATGTCCCGCGCCGACGTCCCCGCCGTGATCAACTGGGCGCAGGAACGCGTCGCGCTTGAAGCCTTCATGGCCGCCATGCCGTTCCAGGTGCCGCTGGATGCCGAGGTCGGCGCGCTGGCCGCCGGCGAGCGGCAGAAGACCGAAATCCTGAAGCAGCTCTACCTTCAACGCCGCCTGCTGGTGCTCGACGAACCGACCAGCGTGCTGACCCCGCAGGAAGCCGAGGAGATGCTCGGCACCGTGCGCGACCTGGCGCATGGCGGCAGCATCACCGCCATCGTCATCACCCACAAGCTGAAGGAAGTGGCCCGCTTCGCCGACGAGGTCACCGTGCTGCGCCGCGGCCGGCGCACCGGCGGCGGCAGCGCCCAGGGGCTGACGCCCGCCGACATGACCGCGATGATGATCGGCGAGCCGCAGGCCCCGGCCAACCCGGAACGGCTCGGCGCGCCTGGCGCCGAACCCCGCCTGGAGCTGCGCAACCTGACCACGGCGAATGACGGCGGCCGCGCCGGCCTCGACATTGCCGCGCTCAGCGTCTGCCCGCGCGAGATCGTCGGCATCGCCGGCGTTTCCGGCAACGGGCAGAAGGAGCTGGTGGAGGTCATCGGCGGCCAGCGCGCGCCCAGCGGCGGCGAGATGCTGGTGGCCGGCCAGCCCTACGACGGCACCCGCGAACTGGCCCAGGCCCGCGCCGTTCGCGTGCTGCCGGAGGAACCGCTGCGCAACGGCTGCGTGCCGCGCATGAGCGTGACCGAGAACCTGAACCTGCGCGGCTTCGACCGCGACGCCGCGGGCGGCCACCGCGCCTGGCTCAGCCGCGGCGCCATGGTGGAACGCGCCCAGCGGCTCATCACCGGCTACCGCGTCCGCGCGCCTTCCGCCGAAGCACCGATCGGCGTGCTCTCCGGCGGCAATGTCCAGCGCTGCGTGCTGGCGCGGGAGCTGGATGGCCAGGTGGACCTGCTGATCGTCGCCAATCCCTGCTTCGGCCTGGACGTGAAGGCGGTGGGCGAGGTTCGCGCCCGCATCATGGCGGCCCGCAACGCAGGTACCGCCGTTTTGCTGGTCAGCGAGGACCTGGACGAGATCCTGGAGCTGTCGGACCGCATCCTGGTGATGCATGGCGGGCAAGTTGTGCACGAGGCCGCCGGGCCGGGGGCGGATGCCCAGGCCATCGGTGCCCACATGCTCGGTTCGCACCATAGTCCTGCCTGACCGGCCAGGCCCGGCACGCCTCGCCCAGCGCGGCGGCCTGGTCGCACGGACCATGGGCCTGCGGCCAGCGCCGTTCCCGCCGCACGGCGGCGGCCCTGGCCTCACACGGCGGAGAAGGCGAACTCGACCTCGAAGCCCTGCGTGCTGCCCCTGGCAGGGGAATGCAGCCGCAGCGCACCGCCGAATTGCTGGGCGATGGTGTTGACGATGGCCAGGCCGAGGCCGCTTCCCGGTCGGTCGTCGTCAAGGCGGCGAAACCGCTCGGTCAGGGTCGCAAGTTCCGCAGCGGCCACCACCGGGCCGTCATTGCTGACGCTCAACACCGGCCCCGGGCCGACACGCAGCGAGACGACGCCCTCGGCGGCGCCATGCAGCAAGGCGTTGTCCAGGAGGTTGCGGACAGCGATACCGAGCATGTCGATCTCCGCCCGCACCATGAAGCTGGTCGCACCGCCGGTTTCCAGCCGGATCCGGTGCGGCTCGGCAACCTGACGGTTCGCATCCTCCACCAGCATCACGACCAGCGGCAGCGCGTCCAGCAGGCCGCCGGCCATGGCCACGCCGGCCTCGGCGCGGCTGAGTTGCAGCAACCGCTCTGCAAGGCGCGACATGCGCCGCAGGTCCTCGCAGATCGCCAGGGCGCGTTGGCCCAATGGCGTCGCTTCGCCCAGGTGGGCTGCGAGCAGTTGGGTCTGCGCCATCGCCGCCGCGACTGGGGTCCGCATCTCATGCGCGCTGTTGGCGGCGAAGCTGCGTTCACCTTCCATCGCCAGTGCCAGCCGCTGCAGCAGCAGGTTCACATCGGTGACCATCGTGACCAGTTCCGCCGGCAGACCGGCGGCGGGCAGCGGCTCCAGGTTGCTCCGGCTACGGCTGGCGATTTCCTGCTGCACGGCGGTGAGCGGACTCAGCCCCCGCCTGACCGAGCGGTGGATCAGCCAGATCGCCAGCGGCACCAGGGCGCCCAGCGGCAGCAGGAGGGAGAATATCGCATCCACGATCGGTTCGGCGCGATGCCCGGCCGGCTCAGCGATCTCGATGGCATGCTGCCCGTCGACCGACATCTCGGTGTAGACCCGGCGCCCCTGGGGATCCCAGCCGAAGCCGGTAACCACCGGCAGCAGGTAGGCGCGCATCGGCGCCTGGTGCGAGCGCAGCCTCACCTGCCCATCGACGGTCAGGATCTGGTACGTGATGTATTCATCATGCGGCACCGCCGGCAGGGTCGGCGGGGCCGTGCCGAGGTTCGTGGTCTCAAGCACCGGGCGATGTTCCTCCAGTGTGCTCGGCAGCAGATGCTGCGCCGTCTCCTGCAGGACGCTGTCGAACTCCTCATGCAGCTCGAAACGCACGGCCACCACGGCCAGCGCTGCGGCGGACAGCCAGCTCAAGGTAATGCCCAGGGTCAGCGAGCGAGTCAGGCGTCCGCGCAGGGTCCATGGCGTCGACATGATGCCCGGCCCCGATCGTTCAAGCTGTGTCATCTGCGCTCAGGCTTTGAGCCGGTAGCCGAAGCCGCGCGAGGTTTCCACGGCCCCGGGTCCCAGTTTCCGCCGCAATCGGCTCATGCAGACGTCCAGGGTATTGCCTGCCCGGTCCGCGGCAGCGCCGGCCAGCATCGCCTCCATGCGGTCCCTGGGCACCACGCTGCCGGGGCGTCGGGCCAGCAGCTCCAGCAGGGTCCATTCACGGCCGGTCAACACCACCTCGGCGCCGGCAAGCCGGACCTGACGGTTGACCTGGTCGACCTCCAGCCGGCCGCCATGGCAGACCAGGCTGGGCGCACCGAAGCTGCGCCGCGCCACCGCCTGCAAGCGGGCCGTCAACTCGGACAGGTCGAACGGCTTCACCAGGTAGTCGTCGGCACCGGCGTTGAGGCCGGCGATGCGGTCGCTCACCTGGTCCCGGGCCGTGAGGATGATGGCCGGTCGCGTGTCGCCGCCGCGGCGAAGCTTCTGCAGAAGCTCCAGGCCGGAGCCATCGGGCAATCGCAGGTCGAGCAGCATCAGGTCGGCGTTGCCGGCGTCCAGCCGGTGCTGGGCGTCCGCAATCGACCGCGCCCAGGCAACGTGGTGGCCTTGGGTCATCAGGTGCTCCTGAACGGCTCTCCCCAGGCCAGGGTCATCCTCAAGCAGCAGAATGTGCATCTATGAATAACCGTAGGGCCTGCTGGCGGTAGCGTTCAACCTGAGGTTGCTTAGCAGGGCGCGCCGAGCAGATGAACTGAGCAAAGTTTCATCATTCGCCGAGCCCGGCGCTTGTCAGGGCGCCGGACAGCAACGCCGCGCTGCCATTCCGCCAAAGAGCCACTTGGCCATAGGGCCGGAGCCACCACGACAGCGAGCGGCAGGCCCCCCAGGGCAGCGCATGTGCCTCGGCGCCGCATGGTCACCGGCCGGGGGGCATGGTGGCCGCGACCGCGGAAGCCACCTCCAGGTGTCCGTTGACCAGACATTCAGGCCTTCGCCGAGCCGATCGCAAAGGCGCCAAGCCTGACGCCGGCGGCTAGGGCGTGCGGTCGCGGCAGGCGGCGAGCACCTCGCGCGCGGTGTCGGGGTCGCTGGCGCGGGCGATCATCAAGGCACCGGCCAGCATTGCCAACTGGCGCGTGGCCCGTGCCCGGCGTGCCCGCTCGGTGCCGGAGGTGCCGCGCGCCAACAGAGCCACCACGCGCCGCACCCCGGCGCCGAATCTGGCCTTGAGCGCTGCCGCGCCACGCGCGATGTCGGCGCTGACCGTGGCGATCGGGCAGCCGTGGCCCGGCGAGGCGAGATGCCCGTCGGACAGGTAGTAGTCGTTGAAGCCCGCTGATAATGCAGCGGCGTCGGCCGGCGATGCTGCCGGGCCCAGGCGGTCGGTGATCTCGTCGAAGGCCTGGTCCAGCGCCGCCAGCAGCAGCGCTTCCTTGGTCTCGAAGTGCTTGTAGAAGCCGCCATGCGACATGCCCGCCGCCTGCATCACGTCGTTGACGCTGGCGCCCTCCATCCCCTGCTCGCGCATCAGCCTGGCCGCGCTGGCAATGATGCGCGCGTGGCTGCGGTCCTTCTCCTGCTGCGAAACCCTCATTGTCCGATGCAACTTTCTCCGCTTGACGTATTAGAGGTTATACATCATCTATTTGGAGGTCAATAGACTTCCAAATTACGGTTGGCTCTCGGCCAAGGACGTATCGCCATGCTGCTTGCCAAGGCGTTCGTGACCGGCGCTTCGGGCAAGGCCGCTGCCGCCGTGGTCCATCCGCTGCGGCAGCACATCGCGCGCCCGACCGGACGGCCACGGGATGCGCCGGGTGCAAGGCCCGCCGCGACCCGGCGATGCGCGTCGCCCCCTCAAGCCGTGCGAACCGCCAGCGCCCCGCCCCTTCTCGGCACACCGACAAACGCCCCCCAAGCCCCTTCACCCCCTCTGGGAACCGCATGAGATGACCCACAGCGAAACCATTGCCCGCGACCACTATCAGGCCGCCATCGCCGATGCCGACGCCCTGCTGGCGCAGTTGGCCGCGGCGTTGGACGGGCTGGATGGTCCCATCACCGCCGAACGCCTGGCCGGCTTCGACCAGTTCCATTTCGGTGGCCTGGCAGCCACCTCGCGGCTGGCCGGGCAACTCGGCATCACCGCCGGCATGCAGGTCCTGGACGCCGGCGCCGGCCTGGGTGGACCCTCGCGCTATCTGGCGGAGACGACCGGCTGCCACGTCGTCGGCGTGGACCTGGCGCCGACTTATGTGCGCATCGCGGAACTGCTCGCGAAGCGCGCCGGACTGGCTGACCGGGTCAGCTACCGTGCCGGCAGCATCACTGCGCTGCCCTTCGCCGATGCGAGCTTCGATCTGGTGTGGACGCAGCACGTGGTGATGAACATCCCGGACCGGGACGCGCTGTACCGCGAACTCCGGCGGGTGCTGCGGGCTGGCGGGCGGCTCGCCTTCCACGACCCCATCGCCGCCGATGGCGGCGAGGCGCCGCATTACCCCACTCCCTGGGCCGAGACCGCCGACGACAGCACCCTGCTCACCAAGGATGCCACCCTGGCCGCGCTGCGCCAGGCCGGATTCATCCTGCACGCCTGGGACGACGTCACCGAGGCCGCAAAGGACTGGATTGCGCTGCAACGGCAGCAGCAGGCGCCGGCGTCGCGCCGGCTCGGGTTGACACCGGGCCTGGTGGTCGGCGCCCGCATGCAGCCAATGGTGGCCAACTTCGTCCGCAACATCCTCGAAGGCCGGGTCCAGCTGGCAATGGGCATCTGCGAGGCCGTCTAGCCCGCCTTCCGCAACGGAGAACTCCGCATGAGCTTTCCCTATGTCACCGCGGTCACCGCCGGGGTGCTGCTGGTGCTGCAGATGCTGCTGGCTTTCGCGGTCAGTGGCGGCCGTGGTCAGCGCGCCATCTGGGTGGGTGATGGCGGCAACGCCGATATGCTGCGGCTGGCGCGGCGGCACGCCAACCTGGCGGAGAATGCCGGGCTGTTCGTGGCCGGCTTCACCTTGCTGGAACTGTCAGGCTGGCAACCGCTGGTACTGCAGGTGCTCTGCGCTGCCTTCGTCGTGGTCCGGCTGGCGCACGCCGCCGGCCTTTCGCTGGCCGATACCAGCAACCCGTTCCGGCTGGTCGGCGGCGTCGGCACCTACCTGGTCGGCTCCGTCCTCGGCGGGGCGCTGGTCTGGCTCAGCCTCGGCATGACGCTCGGCAGCCATGTCTGAGCGCAGCGCGATGACGGCGAAGGCAGCCGCTTCGCCCTGGGCGGTGTTCGGGCTCACCGCCATCGCGGTGTTCCTGGTCTCGGTCGATGGCACCATCGTGCTGGCGGCCTTCCCGGCCTTGCGCGACGAGTTCGCGGCAACCTCCCCGGCCCGGCTCTCATGGGTGCTGAACGGCTACACCATCGTGTATGCCGCACTGCTGGTGCCGGCCGGGCGCTGGGCCGACACAACGGGCCGCCGCCGCGTCTTCCTCGCCGGGCTGGCCCTGTTCGGGTTGGCCTCGGCGCTCTGCGGCCTGGCGGCCACGCCGGCCTGGCTGGTGGCGGCGCGCGTGGTGCAGGCGGCCGGCGCGGCGATGCTGACCCCCGCCTCCCTGGCGCTGATCCTCGCCGCCTTCCCGGCCGCCAGGCGGGCGGTGGCGGTCAGCCTGTGGGGCGCGGTGGGCGCGCTGGCCGCTGCCGTTGGCCCGGCTGTGGGCGGCTGGTTGGTGGACCTTGCCGGCTGGCGCGCGGTGTTCCTGGTCAACCTGCCCATCGTGCTCATCGCGCTCTGGCGGGCCAGGGTGCGGCTGCTGGAATCGCGCAGCCCGGAGCCGGCGGCGGCGCCGGACTGGCTCGGCATCGCGCTGCTGATCGGCGGCGTCGGCGCCATCGTGCTCGGCATCGTCGAGGCCGACCATCTCGCTCTCGGCGAGGCGGCGGGCATCAGCACGGCCGGCCTCGCGCTGCTGCTGGGCTTCGTCGCCTGGGCACGCGGCCGGCCGGGCGCGGCGCTCGACCTTTCGCTGTTCGCCGAGCCGAGCTACGGCTGGGTGAATGCCGCCTCGCTGGTGTTCGGCGCAGCCTTCACCATGATGTTTCTGGGCTTCTTCCTCTATCTGACCGCCATCTGGCACTACAGCCTCACCCAGGCAGGCCTGGCCGTCACGCCGGGTCCGCTGGCCGTGATCCCGGTGGCCATCCTCGGCGGCCGACTGGCGGGGCGGATGGGGCATCGGCCGCTGCTGGTGGCGGGCGGCGTTCTGTTCGCGCTGAGCCAGCTCTGGTTCCTGCTGGCGCTGGATGCCACGCCGGACTTCCTGCGGCACTGGCTGCCCCGAATGCTGCTTGGCGGCGTTTCCGTTGGCCTGGTGCTGCCGGCCCTCGGCGCTGCGGCGGCGGCGCGGCTGGGGCCGCGGAGCTTTGGTGCCGGCAACGCCGCCAACGCGGCCTTCCGCCAGGTCGGCTCGGCCTTCGGCGCGGCCGGGGTGGTGCTGTTGGCCGGCCACGCCGAGGCGGGGCTGGCCGAGTTCGACACCGTGTTCAAGCTGCTGATCGTCGGCGGCTTGCTGACCGCGCTGCTGTGCCTGCCGGTGGACACGCGCCCCCGTGGCAGCGCGCGCGGAGAAGCCGGCGCATGACCGCCTTCCTGTTCCTCGGCCTTGTCCTGCTGGTCTTCCGGCTGGTCGCCGCCGCGTCAGCGCGCTACCTGCCACGCGAGACCGCGGCGCTGGTCACGCCGGTCCTCTCGGTCTGGCTGATCCTGGTGGGCGCCGTCTCGGCCGCCGGGCTGGTGCGGGGCGGCGGCGGTGGGCCGCCCGGAATCCTGCTGGTGGCCGGGCCGGTAGCGCTGTTTCTGGTGCTCGTAGCCTGGTCCAGCG
>CAIMOR010000152.1 GCA_903843125.1 uncultured Rhodospirillales bacterium | reverse complement strand
GGCGGCGTGCCCTGAGACGGTGCGGGCGCGCCCCCGGGCGCCGGCGCCTGGCCCAGGGCGGGCAGCGCAAGCAGCAGGGCGGTCAGCAGCAGGAGGGACCGGAATGGCATGGACACCCCAAGCCATGCCAAGCCGCGGGCATCGGGGTCAAGCGCCGTTTGCCGAAGCTTCAACAAAAACGCCGAAGCCGCTGGAATCACAGGCTGACGATCTGTCCGTCACCGACCGCATTGAGGAAGGTGACCACCCCCGCCACCGCCACGCCCGGCGCCAGCGCCGCGGCATCCAGCGCCTCGGCGCGCAGGCCCGCCTCGCAGGCAATCCGGCGGACCGGCAACTCCGCCGCGGCGTCCAGCAACTGCGCCAGCGTGGCAACGCCGCGCGCCGCGAGCACCGCCTCGCGCGGGTCTGCCAGCAGGGCAGGGGCGTGCAGCAGCAGGCGGCAGCCGGCATTGGTGGCGAACAACGTCACGTCGCGGCCGATGGCGGCGGCCGCCGTGGCCAGCACAAGCGCGTAGTGCGCGGCTTCATGGTCGCCATGGCGCAGCAGGATGCCGAGCGGCCTCACGTCGCGCTGCACACCAGCGTCGCGGCGCCGGCATGGGCGGCCAGGTCGTGGATCGTCGGCGCTTCGCCGCACAGCGCGCAGGCCAGGTCGCGCCGCAGCTTCACCGTGCGGAAGCGGGTGTCCAGCGCGTCCCACAGCAGCAGCCGGCCGGACATGCCCTCGCCGATGCCGAGGATTTCCTTGAGCACCTCGGTGGCCTGCAGCGTGCCCATCACGCCGGTGACGGCGCCGAGCACGCCGGCCTCGCCGCAACTCGGCACCAGGCCTTCCGGCGGAATCTCCGGGTGCAGGCAGCGGTGGCACGGGTGCGGCGCGCCCTGATACGCTTTCCAAGTGGAGAGCTGCCCCTCGAACCGCAGCACCGCCGCCGAGACCAGCGGCTTGCCGAGCAGGTGGCAGGCGTCGCCCAGCAGGAAGCGGGTGGGGAAGTTGTCGGTGCCGTCACAGACGATATCGTAACGCGGAATCAGCTCCAGCGCCGCCGTCGCATCCATTCGCCGCGCATGTACCTCCACGCGCACCTCGGGGTTCAGCCCGGCCAGCGTCTCGGCGGCGCTTTCCGCCTTGTTGCGGCCGATGCGCTGGGTGGTGTGGGCCACCTGGCGCTGCAGGTTGGAAAGCTCCAGCTGGTCATGGTCCACCAGCCCCAGCGTGCCGACGCCGGCCGCCGCCAGGTACAGCGCCAGCGGGGAGCCAAGCCCGCCGGCACCGACCACCAGCACCCGGGCCGCCCGCAGGCGGGCCTGGCCGATGGCGCCGACCTGCTCGAGCAGGATGTGGCGCGAATAACGGTGCAACTCGGCGTTGGTGAAATCGAGGTCCATGGCGCGGATATGGTCTCTCGGCACAATCCCCGGAAGGGTCTTGCGCCCTGGCGGGCTGAATCGGATACCGCAGGCGTCAGCCAACCCCTGTCGAGCCGAACCCGCCGTCGCCGCGCGCCGTCTCCGGCAACGCGTCCACCTCTGCCCAGGCCGCCCGCACCACCGGGGCCAGCACCGCCTGGGCAATCCGCATGCCGCGCTCCACCGTGAACGGCTCCTGCCCAGCGTTCATCAGAATGACGCCCAACTCCCCCCGATAGTCCTCGTCGATGGTCCCCGGGCTGTTCGGCAGTACGATGCCGTTCTTCAGCGCCAGCCCGCTGCGGGGGCGGACCTGCAACTCATAGCCGGCCGGGATGGCGAGGCGCAGGCCGGTGGGCACCAGCGCCCGAGCGCCCGGCGCCAGCGTGACCGGCGCGGCGACGGCCGCCAGCAGGTCCATGCCGGCCGCGCCCGCGGTGGCGTAGCTGGGCAGCGGCAGCCCTTCGGCATGGGGCAGCCGGACAACCGCAATCTGAACGCTCACGCCAGTTCCTCCGCAATCCGCTGCGCCAGCCGCGCCGCCACATCGGCCTTCGGCATGCGCGGCCAGTCCTCCACGCCGCGGGACGTCACCAGGTGCACCGCATTCGCGTCGCCACCCATCACATCGCCCGAGACGTCGTTCGCCACGATCCAGTCGCAGCCCTTGCGCGCCCGCTTGTCCACGGCGTGCTGCACCACCGCCTCGGTCTCCGCGGCGAAGCCGACCACCAGCCGCGGCCGCTGCGCATGGCGCGAGACGGTTGCCAGGATATCCGGGTTCAGCGCCATCTCCAGTGTCGGCGCCGCGGCGCCGGGCTGCTTCTTCAGCTTTTGCCCGGCCTCGTGCGCCACGCGCCAATCCGCCACCGCCGCGGCCATCACCGCGATATCGGCCGGCAGCGCCGCCTCGCAGGCCGCCAGCATCTGCCGCGCCGTCTCCACCCGCACCAGGGTCACGCCCACCGGGTCGGGCTGCACCACCGGACCGCTCACCAGCGTCACCCGCGCCCCCAGCGCAGCCAGCGCCCCGGCAATGGCATGGCCCTGCTTGCCGCTGCTGCGGTTGGCAATGTAGCGCACCGGGTCGATCGGCTCATGCGTCGGCCCCGACGTCACCACCGCATGCCTGCCGGCAAGCGGCAGCCCCGCCGGTGCCAGCAGCGCCACCACGGCGGCAAGGATCTCCTCCGGCTCGCTCAACCGCCCTGGGCCGCTTTCCGGCTCGGCCATCGCGCCCACGCCGGGCCCCACCACCGCCACGCCGCGGGACCGCAGCATCGCCAGGTTGGCGCGCGTTGCCGGATGGTTCCACATCGCCGGGTTCATCGCCGGCGCCACCAGCACTGGCGCCCGCGTCGCCAGCAGCACCGTGCTGGCCAGGTCATCGGCCAGGCCGTGCGCCATGCGCGCCAGCAGGTCCGCCGAGGCGGGCGCCACCACCACCGCATCCGGCAGGCGCGCCAGGCGGATATGCCCGATCTCGGCCTCGGCGGCCCACAGGTCGTCATGCACGCGCTGGCCGGTGATGCCCGCCAATGCCTCCCGCGTCACGAAGCGGGCGCCGCCGGCGGTCAGCACCGCATGCACGGTGGCGCCGGCCTTGCGCAGCAGTCGCGCCAGCTCCAGCGCCTTGTAGGCGGCGATGCTGCCGGAGATGACCAGGAGGATTTGTTTGCCGTTGAACATCGCCCTACCCTAACGCGCGGGCCGGAACGGGGAAACTGCAGGATGGACCAGGGTGCGGCCAGCGGTGGCGTGAAATGGCTGCTGCGGCTGGAAGGGTTTGCGCTGCTGGCCGCATCGGCCGCCGCATATGCGTGGCTGGGCGGCGGCTGGGGAGCCTTCGCGCTGCTGTTCCTGGTGCCCGACCTCGGGATGCTCGGCTATCTCGCGGGACCCCGGCCAGGCGCCATGGCCTACAATGCGCTGCACATCACCGCCTTGCCGTTGGCCCTGGGGGTTCTGGCGGCCTGGCTGGCACCCAACCTGCTGCCTTAT
>CAIMOR010000151.1 GCA_903843125.1 uncultured Rhodospirillales bacterium | reverse complement strand
GGTACCAGAAGACGGCGGTTGCCGACATCGCCCGCGAATTGGGCATGTCGCCGGCCAATGTCTACCGCTACTTCCCCTCCAAGAGCGCGATCAACGAGGCGATCGCCGACCGGCTGCTCGATGGCCTGGCCAACACCGGCGAGGCCATCGCCGCCGGCCCCGGCAGCGCCGAGGCCCGGCTGTTCGCCCTGGCCGAGCACTTCCGCGCCTCCGAGATCGCGCTGTTCTTCACCGAGCGCCGGATGCACGACATGGTCAGCGCCGCCATGACCGAGCATTGGGGCGTGATCGAGCGCTTCATCACCCGATACCGCGCCATGGTGGCGGCGGTGGTGGCCGCGGGCATGGCCGCGGGGGAGTTCGCCCCCGGCGACCCGGCCCTGGCGGCCGACGCCTTCAAGCACGCCATGCTGGCCTGGCATCATCCGGTCATGGTCCAGGAATGCCTGCGCATGGGCGTGCCGGCCGAGGAGATGTTGACCGGCATGCAGGCGACGCTCCGGCTGCTGGTGGCCGGGCTGAAGCATGGCGTCGACTGAACACTGTTGAAATTCGATTTTCATCACTCCATAATCGTGCGGCACGGAGACTGCCGCGATGCCACCACGCTTCCCCTTCCTGCTCCTCGCCGCCCTGGCCCTGCTGCCCCCGGCCGCGCCGCCCGCGGCCGCCCAGCCGGTGGACCCGCCGCGGGCGGTGCAGGTGGTACTGTTCCACCCGGCGCCGACCGAATCCGAGACCCGGCTGACCGGCGTGGTTCGCGCCCGACGCGAGGCCGACCTGGGCTTCCGTGCCGGCGGGCGCATCGCCCAGCGCCTGGTGAACCTGGGCGACCGGGTGGTGTCCGGGCAGCCGCTGGCGCAGCTTGACCCCGCCGACCTGGTCCTGGCCGTTCGCTCGGCCGAAGCCGACCTCGCTGCCGCCCGTGCCCAGGCGCAGCAGGCTGGCAACGACGCCCATCGCTCGGCCCAATTGCTGGCCGCCGGGCATGTCGCCCCCGCCTATGACGACCAGCGCCAGGCCGCCGCCAGTGCGGCGCGGGAAAAGGTCGCCAGCGCCGAGGCTGCGCTCTCGCTGGCGCGCAACCGGCTGGGCTATGCGGTGCTGCTGGCACCGCAGCCCGGGCTGGTCACGGCAGTGCTGGCGGAAGCAGGCCAGGTGGTGGCGGAAGGCACGCCGGTGCTGCGCCTGGCCGACCCGGCCGAGCGCGAAGTTCTGGTGCAGGCGCCCGAGGCGCTGTTGGCCCGGCTGCCCGAACCCGGCACCCACGCGACCTTCTGGGCCCGCCCGGCCGAGGCCCTGCCGGTGCAGCTGCGGGAGGTGGCCGGGCAGGCCGACCCGGGCCTGCGCACCTACGCCGCCCGCTTCAGCCTGGCCGCCGCCCCCGACTGGGTGAGCCTGGGGATGACCGCGACCATCCGGCTTTCGGCCCGTGGGCCCGAGGCCGCCCGCGTGCCCCTGAGCGCGCTGCACGACCGCGGCCAGGGTCCGATGCTCTGGGCGGTGGAGGGCGAGGACCGGCTGCGCGCCGTGCCAGTGCAGGTGCTGGCGCTGGCGGAGACCACCGCCACCGTCACCGCCGCCTTGCCGGAGGGCACGCGCGTGGTTGCGCTCGGCCCGCAACTGTTGGCGCCGGATACGCGGGTGCGGGTGGTCTCCACCCGCCTGGCCGGGAGCCTGCGCTGATGGCCACTCAGCCTGCCCCTGGGCGCTTCAACCCCTCGGAAGCCGCCATCCGCCATGGCGCGCTGACGCTGTTCGCCATCATCCTGGTGCTCGCCGCCGGCGCCATGGCCTGGCTGCGGCTGGGCCGGGCGGAAGACCCCTCCTTCACGCTGAAGGTGATGATCGTCTCGGTCGCCTGGCCCGGCGCCACCGCTAACCAGGTGCAGGACCAGGTGCTGGACCGCATCGAGGGCAAGCTGCAGGACCTGCAATACCTCGACGTGCTGCAGACCTACGCCCGCCCCGGCAGCGGCACCATCACCGTGCTGCTGCGCGACGACACGCCGCCGGCCCGGGTGCCGGACCTGTGGTACCAGGTACGCAAGAAGGTCGGCGACATGCGCCAGCTGCTGCCCGCCGGTGTGCAGGGGCCGTTCTTCAACGACGAATACTCCGACGTCTATTCCGCGGTCATCGCCCTGACCGGCGCCGACAATGCCGAGCTGGTGCGCCAGGGAGAGGCGCTGCGCGTCCGCCTGCGCCGCCTGCCCGGCGTGGAGAAGGTGGTGCTGGATGGCGAGCAACCGCAACAGGTGCGGGTGGAGGTCAGCCATGCCCGGCTGGCCACCCTCGGCATCTCGCCGCAGGCGGTGCTGGACGCGCTGGCCTGTGCCAACCCGGTGCAGCCGGCCGGTACGGTGGAAACCGGCAGCACCCGCATCAACCTGCGCCTGCCGGATGGGCTGGACGGCCTGGCCAGCATCGCCGCCACGCCGATCCCGCTGGACGGCCGCAGCATTCGCCTTGGTGATATCGCCACCATCACGCGCGGCCTGCAGGACCCACCCAGCACCGCCATCCGCTTCCGCGGCCAGGGTGCCGTCATGCTGAGCGTGGTCAAGGAAAAGGGCGTGGACGTACTGCGCCTCGGCACCGCCCTGCAGGCCGAGTTGGAGGCGATCCGCCGCGACCTGCCGGCCGGGCTGGAGCTGTCGCTGGTTTCGGACCAACCGCATATCGTGAAGGAGAGCGTGGACGAGTTCCTGCTCAAGCTGGGCGCCGCGCTGGGCGTGGTGCTGGTGGTGTCCTTCCTGTCGCTTGGGCTGCGGGCCGGCGTCGTGGTGGCGCTCTCGGTGCCGCTGACGCTGTCGCTCGCGCTCGGCTTCATGCTGTGGCGCGGCACCGAGCTGGAGCGCATCTCGCTCGGCGCGCTGATCCTGGCGCTGGGGCTGCTGGTGGATGACGCGATCATCGCGATCGAGGCCATGCTGGTGAAGCTGGAGGCCGGTTGGGACCGGGTGCGCGCCGCCGGCTTCGCCTGGACCAGCACGGCCGGGCCAATGCTGACCGGCACGCTGATCACGGTGGCCGGTTTCATCCCGGTGGGCTTCGCCCAATCCACCGCCGGCGAGTATGCCGGGGGCATCTTCTGGGTGGTGGGCGCGGCGCTGCTGGCCAGCTGGCTGGTGGCTGTGCTGTTCACCCCCTACCTCGGTGCCGCGCTGCTGAAGGTGAAGCCACATGCCGGGCATGAGGCCTACCAGGGCCGCATGGCGCGGGTGCTGCGGGCCGCGGTGGGTTGGTGCCTGGGGCATCGTGGCCTGGTGCTGGGGCTTACCCTGCTGGTGCTGCTGGGCGGCTTCGCTGGCATGGGCGCGGTAAAGCAGCAGTTCTTCCCCATCTCCCAGCGGCTGGAGCTGCTGGTGGACGTGAACCTGCGCCAGGGCGCCAGCTTCGCCGCCACCGATGCTGTGCTGCGCCGGCTGGAAGCGCTGGTGGAGGGCGATGCCGATGTGCGCCACCACGCCACCTATCTCGGCGCCGGCGCGCCACGCTTCTTCCTGGCGCTGAACCCCGACCTGCCGAACGAGGCCTTCGGCAAGCTGATCGTCGAGACCACCGACATCGAGGCGCGCGAACGGCTGCGCGACCGCCTGCTCGCGCTCGTCCAGGAAGGTACCTTTCCCGAAGCGCGGGTGCGCATCTCGCGCCTGGACTTCGGCCCGCCGGTCAACTTTCCGGTGCAGTTCCGCCTGCTAGGCGAAAGCCCGGACGTGCTGCGCCGGTTGGGCGATGAATGGGTCACCCGGCTGCGCACCGTGCCCGGCATCCGCGATGCGCAGCTGGACTGGTCTGAGCGCGCGCCGAGCCTGAGGCTGGAGCTGGACCTGGAACGCATCGCCCAGCTCGGCCTGTCGCCACAGGCGGTGGCCACCAGCACCGGCGCGCTGCTTTCCGGCGCGGTGGCCACGCAACTGCGCGAGGGCAACCGCCTGGTGGACGTTGTGCTGCGCACGCCGGCCGAGGAACGGCTGGGCCTGGCGGCGCTGGCCGACCTGACCCTGGCCACGCCGCAGGGCCCGGTGCCGCTCAGCCAGGTCGCGCGGCTGGTGCCGGAGAGTGAGGAGCCGATCCTGTGGCGCCGCAACCGCGAGGCCGTGCTGACCGTGCGCGCCGAGGTGGCTCCCGGGCTGCAGGCGCCCGACGTCACCGCCGCCGCGCTGCCGGTGCTGGCGCCGCTGGTGCAGGCGCTGCCGGTTGGCTACCGCATGGAGGTGGCCGGCGCGGCGGGCGAAAGCGGCAAGGCCAATGCCTCGCTGTTCGCGCTGTTCCCGGTGATGCTGGCGGTGATGATGGTGCTGCTGATGCTGCAGCTCCGCCGGTTCGGCCCGGCCCTGCTGGTGCTGGCCACCGCGCCGCTCGGCATTCCCGGTGCCGCAGCCGCGCTGCTGTGGCTGGATGCTCCCTTCGGCTTCGTCGCGCTGCTCGGCGTCATTGCGCTGGCCGGCATGATCATGCGCAACACGCTGATCCTGGTGGACCAGGTGCGGCAGGACCTGGAGGCCGGGCATACGCTGCGCGAGGCGATCGTCGAGAGCACGGTGCGCCGTTCCCGCCCGGTGCTGCTGACCGCGCTCGCGGCGATCCTCGCCTTCATCCCGCTGACGCACAGCGCCTTCTGGGGGCCGATGGCGATCGCGATGATCGGCGGCCTGACCGTTGCCACGGTGGCGACCCTGTTCGTGGTGCCGGCGCTGTATGCGCTGGCACTGCGCCGGCCGCACACGGCCGCGGTGCCGGCCGGCATGCCGATGGCGCCGGCCGGGGCCTGACCCCCCGCGCCGGCAGGCCCGGCGTTGAGGGTGGTTCATCACCAGGCGCCGCAGACCGGCCGCTGACTTGGCTTTGCCGGCGGTCCCCGGGCCGACACCGATCCAGCTGCCTGCGCATTGGGCAGGCCGCCCCCGCAGTGCCGCCGCGGCGCTCAACCCTTGCGGCGAAGGCGCATTTCAACCGCCTCGCCGCCACCTGGCCGCTTTACCTGCGCGTTCGCCGAGCCGAACCTGTTCCGCAGGATGAACCACGGGGTTTCACCTGGTGGAAACAGTGTTCGACCTGCCTGCACCGGCACCGGCCGGCGACCTTCGGCTGTTGGCCCGGGCGGCGGCGATCCTGCGGCTGTTCACCGCGGAACGTCCGGCGCTGCGGCTCTCGGAAGTGGCTGATGCGGCAGCGCTGTCGCGCGCGACGACGCATCGCCTGCTGGCCGGTCTCTGCGTCGAGGCCCTGCTGGAGAAGTCGGCGACCGATGGCACCTACCGGCTCG
This sequence comes from uncultured Rhodospirillales bacterium, assembly GCA_903843125.1. Taxonomy (GTDB): domain Bacteria; phylum Pseudomonadota; class Alphaproteobacteria; order Acetobacterales; family Acetobacteraceae; genus CAIMOR01. Next base: position 2,335 of record CAIMOR010000151.1, on the reverse strand, counting down.
GCAGCCTGGCCAGCGAGCTGGGTGCCGCCGCACTGGGCGCCCCCACCCTGCGGCTGCGGGCGCATCCGGTGCTGGCGCGCATCGCCAGCGAGACCGGCGAGACGGCGCTGATGTTCCAGCGCGAACCGGGTCAGGCCGTCGCCACCTGCATCGCGCAGATCGAAAGCTCGCACGGCCTGCGCCTGGTGACGGATATCGGGGCGCGCCTGCCGCTGCATGCCGGCGGCGGCCCGCGCGCCATCCTGGCGTTCTTGCCCGCAGCCCAGATCGCCGCCGTGTTGGCGCCGCTGGCAGCCGCCACTGCCGGCCGCGTGCGCGCGCAGTTGGCCGAGACCCGGGCCAGCGGCACGGCGATCTCGTTCGAGGAAACCAACGACGGCGTCAGCGGCATCGGCGCGCCGTGCTTCGACTCACGCGGCCAGGTGCTGGGCAGCATCGCGCTGGTCGGCCCGCTGTTCCGCATGCAGCAGGCCCGGCTGCTCGGCCTGGCGCCGTTGCTGCTGGCTGCCGCCGCCGAGATCACCGCCCTGCAGGAGAGCCGCCGCCCATGACCTGGAACCCCTACACCACCGGCACGGTCGACTGGACCGGCGAAAACCCGGGCATCTACCTGAAGGCAGACCCGGCCGGCGATTGGACCAGCCTGCTCTGCTTCTTCCGCATCACCTGGTCGCCGTACGGCATCGGCCATGCGCTGGTGCTGCTGGAGGATCCTTCCAGCGCAAAGCCCGAGGGCAACATGGTGCTGACCGACAACGAGCCGATGGCGCGCTTCCTGGTCGGCGGCTTCATGGCCCACTTCGCCGCCTTCCGCGGCCGGCCGCTGCTGGCCACCCTGCCCTACAGGCCGCTGACCGCGGTGCGCCGTGGCGGCGACACCCGCAGCAGCTACAGCGAGTTCGTCACCGCGCCGGGGCTGGAGGTGGAACTGCGCTGGGGCGGGCTCGGCACGCCCTATGCGGTGGACTACCACCCCGAGCAGGGCGCCACCGGGCAGCACCAGATGTACAGCCTGTTCATCGACAGCAATGATGCCAGCGCCTTCGTCAATGGCCGCCGGCTGCCGGGTGCGGTGCAGCCTCGGCCCGTGCATGGGCGGGAGAGCCGCAGCGCCTTCCTCGCCTTCAGCGAAACCTGGATCAGGAAATAGCCGATGGAGGCGGGCCTGCAATTCCTCGTCAGCGGGCTCGTCATCGGCACCATCTACGGCCTGGCGGCCATTGCCTACACCACCATCTTCAACGTCACCGGCGTGATCAACTTCGCCCAGGGCGACATGGTGATGCTGCCGGCGTTGGTCGGCATCGCCGGCTTCGAGGCCGGTGCGGGCTATGCCGGGGCGGTGGCGCTGGCGCTGCTGGTCGGCGGGCTGCTCGGTGCCTTGATCGACTGGGCCGTGGTGGCGCGGCTGCGCGGTTCCGCGCTGCGGACCACCATCGCCACCATCGGCCTCGGCATCGTGCTGCAGGGCGTCGCGGTGCTGGTCTTCGGCACCGAGGCCGCCACCCTGCCGGGGCCGCTGGAGGGGCGGCAATTCCATGTCCTTGGCGCCGCGCTGCCGGGCTCCTCGCTGGTGGTGCTGGCCACCGCGGCGGTGTTGGTGGGCGGGCTGGCCCTGCTGTTCCAGGCCAGCACCATCGGCCTGGCGTTCCGCGCCTGCGCCCTGAACCCCTACGCCGCGCGGCTCTCCAGCATCGACATCGCCGCGATGCGCCGGCTGGCCTTCATGCTCAGCGGCGTGGTCTCGGCGATCATCGGCGTCATCGTCGCGCCGATCACGCTGATGCAGTACGACACCGGCATCGCCATCGGCATCAAGGGCTTCGTCGCCTGCATCATCGGCGGCCTGGGCAACCCGCTGGGCGCGCTGGTCGGCGGGGTGTTCCTCGGCGTGGTGGAGAGCTTCGCCACCGGCCTGGTCGGCTCCGGCTACAAGAGCGTGGTCGCCTTCGTGCTGCTGATCGGCGTGCTGCTGTTGCGGCCGGGCGGGCTGCTGGGGCGGCAGGCGGCATGAACCGCCGCCTGCCGCCGCTGCTGGCCATCACCCTGGCGCTGCTGCTGGTGGACAGCCCCTATGTGCTGAACCTGGCCGGGCTGATCGCGGTGCAGGCGCTGCCGGCGGTGGGGCTGGCGCTGCTGCTGGGCCATGCCGGGCAGATCTCGCTGTGCCATGCCGGGTTCTACGGGCTGGGCGCCTATGGCAGCGCCATCCTCGGGCGGCGCTATGGGCTGGACCCCTGGCTTTCCAGCGCGCTGGCCATCGGCGCCACCGGGCTGCTGGCGCGCTTGCTGGGCCAGCCGGTGCTGCGGCTGCGCGGGCATTACCTGGCGATGG
>CAIMOR010000150.1 GCA_903843125.1 uncultured Rhodospirillales bacterium | reverse complement strand
GGCCGGCCGCCGGCGCGCCCACCCAACCCGCCGCCGCCGCCGCTGCCAGCCCGGCGCCCACCACGCCCGCGCCAGCTACGCCCACACCCACGCCAGCCACGCCCGCGCCAGCCACAGCGGCGCCTGCCACGCCGGGCACCGACCCCGCCGCTGCCAGCCCCGCGCCGGCCACCCCCGCCGCTGACGCCACCGCGCCGGCCGCCGATGGCGACGCCCTGTTCACCCCCACCACCCTCGGCGGGCGGATGCTGGTGGACCTGGGCGAGGAGATCCAGCGCGTCTCCGACATCGCCATCGAGACCGTGCGCAGCATGGCGGACCTGCCGGCGCTGTGGGCCGGGGTGGTGGCGCTGTGGCAGGACCCGGCGCAGCAGGCCCGACTGCTGGAGGCGCTGCTGAACCTCCTCGGGCTCGGCGCCATGGGGCTGACGCTGGAATTCGCCGCGGCCCGGCTGCTGCGCCGCACCTCACGCCGGCTGGACCGGCTGGCGCCGCCGGATGGCAACGTCTTCACCTGGCTGCGCCGGGTGCCGCTGGTGGTGGCCCGGCTGGGGCTGGACCTGGTGCCGCTGGTGCTGATGGGCGGTGCCGTGGTGGTGGCGCTGGGCCTGGTGCGGCCCGCGCCGGTGGCGCAGCTGGTGGTGCTGATGGCGGTGCACCTCTACATCGGCGCCCGCGTGGTGCTGGCGCTGGCGCGCATGCTGCTGTCGCCGGCCTCCTCCCACATGCGGCTGCTGCCGGCCTCGGATGCCATCGCGGCCTGGCTGATCATCTGGCTGCGGCGGATGCTGGTGGTGGGCATCGGCGGCTATGCGCTGGCGGAACTCGCGGTGCTGGTGGGCATGCCGCTGGTGATGCACGGCGCGCTGGTGCGGCTCGGCCTGCTGGTGGTCACGCTGATGCTGGTGCGGATGATCCGCCAGCAGCAGGACCGCGTGGCGGCGCTGCTGCGGCCGCCGCCGATGAACCTGGAGGAAGGCACCGACGGCACCCGCCGGCTGCTGCGCGCGCTGCGCGGCCGGCTGGCGGAAAGCTGGCACCTGCTGGCGGTGGCCTGGCTGCTGGTGGGCTGGGCGGTGGCCGCGGTGGGGGTGGAGCGCGGCTTCGCCCGCATGCTGCACGGCACCGCGCTGACCCTGGCGCTGGTCGTCGGCGCCAAGCTGCTGGACGAGGCGATGCGCTGGCTGCTGCGCCGCATGCTGCATCCGGGGCCGCAGGTGGCCCGGCGCGCGCCCTGGCTGGACCGGCTGGCGCGGCAGTACATCCCGCCGTTCCGCGTCGGCTGGACCCTGGTGCTGCTGGCCAGCGCGCTGGTGCTGCTGGCCGAGGCCTGGGGCCTGCACACCCTGGCCTGGTTCCGCCCGGGGCAGCCCGGCCACAAGCTGCTGGGCACCGCGCTGTCCATCGGCTTCACCGCGCTGCTCGGCCTGCTGGTGTGGGAGACGGCGAACAGCGCGATCGAGACCCACCTGACCCGCCAGCTGCCGGAAGCCAGGAAGGCGCAGGGCGGCATGCGGCTGCGCACCCTGCTGCCGGTGCTGCGCGCCTTCCTGGCCACCGGCGTCTTCGCCTTCATCGTGTTCAACGTGCTGGAGGAGCTGGGCGTCAACATCGGCCCGCTGATCGCCGGCGCCGGTGTCATCGGCCTGGCCATCGGCTTCGGCAGCCAGAAGCTGGTGCAGGACGTCATCACCGGCATCTTCCTGCTGGTGGAGGACAGCGTCGCCGTCGGCGACGTGGTCAGCCTGGGCGACCGCACCGGCGTGGTGGAGCACCTGACCATCCGCTCCATCAAGCTGCGCGCGCTGGATGGCAGCATCCACTGGGTGCCGTTCAGCGCGGTGACCACGGTGACCAACATGACGCGCGACTTCGGCTATGCCGTGGTCGACGTGACCGTGGGCTTCCAGGAAGACCCGGACAAGGTGATCCACGTCATGCGCGCCATTGCCGAACGCATGCGCGCCGAGCCGGAATGGCATGAGCGGATGACCGGCGAGGTCGAGGCCGCCGGCATGGAGAAGATGACCGACCTGGGCATGGTGTTCCGGGTCCGCGCGCGCACCTCCCCCGGCGACCGCTGGCTGGTGGCGCGGGAGCTGAACCGGCGCTGCCGGGTGGAGCTGGCCGATGCCGGCATCGAGATGCCGCCACCGGCGCCGCGGCTGAACGTGGAGACGCCGCTGAACCCGATGGAAAGCGCCAGCACCGGCATGTAGCGCGGCGGTGCGGC
>CAIMOR010000149.1 GCA_903843125.1 uncultured Rhodospirillales bacterium | reverse complement strand
CCGAAGCGTTCCAGCAGCGCGCGGCGGGTGGCGACGGCGGGGAAGGCGGCGCGCAGCGCGGCGTTGTCCACGGCCAGGCCAAGCTCGCCGGTACCATCGGCCGGGGCGGCGTCGCACAGGAAGGCGCTGGAATGCTGGCCGCAAGGGCAGGTGGCGGCGCCAAAGCGAGGCATGTACTGGGCTCCCGGGCTCGAACTGTTCGGGCTGCGGCAGCAAGGGCCATGCCAAACCGCGCCGCTTGGTTATTCCCAGCGGCAGCGGCGGGCTGCCCATGTTGCGGGCAGCGAATGCCTGCAAACCAAGCGTGCGGCTTTGCTTAACCCTTCATGGCCAGGATGCCGTCTGCAGCCCAGGAGGCCCGGATGGAAAGCAGGGAAATGGCCGCCGAGGTCGCGGAGACGCGGCACCGCGTGGCCCGGCTGCTGGCCGAGATGCACCGGCTGCACCTCTCCCTGGCGCAGGAGAGCCGGGGGCTGAAGAAGTTCACCACGGCCGGCTCCACCCTCGCCGAGATCGAGATCGCCGGCGAGATGCTGGAGCAATACCTCGGCGCCTCCGACGCCTTCCTGGAGAACATGCGCGGCCGGTTCGAGGCACGCCTCGGCCTGCTGCGCCGCTGCGAGCCGCGCAGCGGCGCCGAGCCGGAGCTGACGCCGGGGCACGGCAATTTCTGGCTGGCCTTCTCGCGCCTGTGCGTGGTGCTGCGGCGCGCCGAGAAGGCGACCGGGCGCTAGCGAACCTTCCGCAGGTAGTGCGGCCCCAGTTCGGCCACGCCATTGACGCCGAGCATGGCCATGTCGCGGTCCACCTCATCGGCCAGCAATTGCAGCGCGTGGCGCACGCCCGGCTCGCCGGCCAGCGCCGCGGCGGCCAGCATCGGCCGGCCGACGAAGCAGAAATCGGCCCCGAGCGAGAGCGCCTTCAGCACATCCGTGCCGCGGCGGATGCCGCTGTCGATCATCACCGCCATGCCCTGCGACGCCGCCTTCACCTCCGGCAGCACGCGCAGCGGGCCGATCGCGCCGTCCAGCTGGCGGCCGCCATGGGTGGAGACGATGACGCCATCGGCGCCGTGGTCGGCACACATCGCCGCGTCCTCGGCGGCCAGCACGCCCTTGACCACCAGCTTGCCCTTCCAGCGCTTCCGGATCAGCGCCAGGTGCTCCCACGCCAGGCCGTCGCGCTTGCCCACGGCGCGCACCAGGTCGCGGCTGACGATCGGCGGGCCGCGCCCGGCATCCATGTTCTCGAAGTACGGCATGCCATGGCCGAACAAGGTGCGCAGGAAGGTGCCGAGCAGCCACGTCGGGTGGGTCACGCCTTCCTTGATCAGCCGGTAGTTCGGCTTCAGCGGAATGCTGTAGCCGTTGCGGAAGTTGTTCTCCCGGTTGGCGCTCACCGGCACGTCCACGGTCAGCACGAAGGTATCGAAGCCCGCCGCCGCCACGCGGTCCACCAGCGGCTCTATCCGCGCGGCCTCGCCGGGCAGGTAGGCCTGGTACCAGCTGGTCGGGCCGGCCTGGCGCACCTCCTCCAGCCGGATCAGCGACGACGCGCTCATGATGTTCGGCACGTTCATCGCCGCCGCGGCCTGCGCCAGCACCAGGTCACCGCGATAGGCGATCAGCGCCGAAGCCCCCATCGGCGGAATGCCGAAGGGCTGGGCGTAGCTGCGGCCCAGCAGCGTGGTGCCGGCGTGGCGCTTCGTCGTGTTCACCAGTGTGCGCGGAATGAAGGCGTAGTCCTGGTAGGCGGCGGCATTGTCGCGCAGCGACCAGTCGGTTTCCGCCGCCCCCGTCACGAAGCCCCAGAGCATGCGCGGCAGGTGCTCCTCCAGCGCCTCCTCGAAGTCCTTCAGCGCCAGGTAGTTCTGCAGATGCGCGGGCACCTTGGAGACGGCGCGCTTCTCGGCGATGGGCTTCGCGGGGGGCAGGCTGCCTTCGGGCATTCGGGCGTTCCTTCGGTCAAGCGTCGCGCGGGCAACGGTCCTTCGCGGCCGGCGAGGGGCGATTGCGCGCCGCAGTATTGCGCCGCCACGCGGGCAGCGAAACCCACCGGATCGGCCCGGCGTGGGCCGCAGCGTCAGCCTTGCAGCGCCTTGGCCAGGCCGTCGGTCCAGGCGGTGGCGGCGGCCAGCAGGAAGCCGATGTCCGTTTGTGTGGTCAGGAAGCGGGCGCCGCGCTTGATGATTTCTGCTTGCCCCTGGACATTGCGGTTGCCGCCGCAGCCCGGCGCGATGCCGTTGGCGTGGCAGGCGGCGAACACGCGGTCGACCGCGGCCACCAGCTCGGGGTCGCCGTATTGCCCGGGCTTGCCCATGTTGGTCAGCAGGTCGTTCATGCCGATATGGATCACGTCGATCCCCGGCACGGCGGCGATCTTCTCGACATTCGCGACCCCCTCGGGGCTCTCGATCATGCACACCACCAGCGTCGCCTCGTTCAACGCAGGCGCTGAAACGGGGACGGGCGTGGCCTTGAAGTTGAAGTGCGGGTAGCCGCCCGTCACGCTGCGGCGGCCGAGCGGCGCGAAGCGCGTGACGTTGACGCAGTGCCGCGCCTCCTCGGCGGTGTTCACGTCCGGGAAGACGATGCCGGTGACGCCGTTGTCCAGCAGCAGCGGCACGTCCTGGTCATGGACGCCGCGCACCCGCGCCACCGGCGCCACGCCGATCTCCATGGCGGTCTGCGCCATGAAGCCGATGGTCTCCAGGTTGAAGATGCTGTGCTGCACGTCGATGAAGATGAAGTCGTGCCCGCTGGCGCGGGCGATCCGCGCCACGTCCGGCGAGCGCGACAGCCGCACCCCCATGCCCAGCGCGGCGCCGCCGGCCTTGATCTTCGCCTTCACCGGATTGGTCATGTCGGCCATGGGTGCTTCCTCCATTTGCCGGCAGTTTCCGCCGGGGCGCGGCTTTCGCCAACCGGTTTCTTGTGAAACCATCGGCGCCTCGCTATCTGCACGCCCGAACCAATGAGGGAGCGCCATCATGTCCGGCTTCGCCAGCACCAACGACATGGCCGACAAGCTGATCAGCTTCGACGAGCTTGGCCCGGGCCTGTACGGCTACACGGCGGAAGGCGACCCGAATTCCGGCATCGTCATCGGCGACCGCGGCGTGCTGGTGGTGGACGCGCAGGCCACGCCGGCGATGGCGCAGGACATCATCGCCCGCGTGCGCACCGTGACCGACAAGCCCATCACCCATGTGGTGTTGACGCATTACCACGCGGTGCGCGTGCTCGGCGCCAGCGGCTACCCCGGCGCGCAGGTCATCTGCTCGGACGTCACGCGCGACCTGATCGTGGAGCGCGGCCAGCAGGACATGGACAGCGAGATCGGCCGCTTCCCCCGGCTGTTCCGCGGCAAGGAGAGCATCCCCGGCCTGACCTGGCCGCACCTGACCTTCCACAAGCGCATGACGCTGTGGATGGGCGAGCGCGAGGTGCAGATCATCCATATCGGCCGCAGCCACACGGCCGGCGATACGGTGGTGTGGCTGCCGAAGGAGCGGGTCTGCTTCTCCGGCGACGTGGTGGAGTTCGGCGCCACGCCCTATTGCGGCGACGCCCACTTCACCGATTGGCCGACCACGCTGGCCGCGGTGCGCGCGCTGGAACCCGAGAAGCTGGTCCCCGGCCGTGGCCGCAGCCTGATGACAAGGGCGGAGGTGGCGGAAGGCCTCACCGGCACCAACGACTTCACCAGCGACCTCTTCGCCATCTGCAAGCGCGGCGTGGCCCGCGGCGCCGGGCTGAAGGAGGTGTACGACGAGGCGATGGCCGCGATGCGCCCCAAGTACGGCAGCTGGGTCATCTTCGAGCACTGCATGCCGTTCAACGTCTCCCGCGCCTATGACGAGGCGAAGGGGCTGGACCGCCCGCGCATCTGGACCGCCGAGCGCGACGTTGAGATGTGGCAGTCGCTGGAGCACGGCACCACGATGAAGCCGGCCGAAGCGAACCCGTGAGCGCGGCGGAAGCGCCGCTGGAATTGGGGCGCTTCCTGCCCTACCGGCTTTCGGTGACGGCGGAGTGCATGAGCCGCGTCTTCGCCGAAAGCTATGAGCGCCGCTTCGGCCTGACCATTCCTGAATGGCGCGTGATGGCGGTGCTCGGCGAAGGCGAGGCGCCGCGCCCGACCCAGGGCATCATCGAGGCGACCGAGATGGACCGCGTCAAGGTCAGCCGCGCCGTCACCCGCCTGGTGGACAAGGGCCTGGTCATCCGCCGCACGGCGCCCGAGGACCAGCGCAGCCAGATCCTGGCACTGAGCCGCAAGGGCGTGGCGCTGTATCGCCAGATCGTCCCGCTGGCGCATGCGCTGCAAGCGGAACTCACCGCTGGCCTGGGCCACGAGGAGCTGGCGCTGCTGGACCGCATGCTGGCGAAGCTGCACGCCCGCGCCCGGGCGATCGGGGCGGGCTAGTTCAAACTCGCCAGCGGGTGGCCGTAGAAGGTGAAGACCAGGCCATACGGGTTGCCGCGCTGCATCCAGTCCGCGCGCATCTGGCGCAGCGTCGCCGGCACCTTCCCGCCGGCCTGCAGCAGCTCCGCCAGCCTGGTGCCGAACTCCACCGTGGCGTCGGCCCAGACCCGGCTTTCCGTCACCAGCACGCCGCTGGCGCCCAGTTTCAGGAACTGCCCGGCCAGCGAGCGGTTGGAGAACGGGCTGCCCGGCGAAACCCCGGTCTCGCAGCCCAGCAGCACCACCAGCGGCCGGCGCGGCATCACCGGGCCGTCGCCGCCGGCGCTGACCACGCTGCGCCACAGCCGGTCCAGGTCGCCGGGGACCACGTCGTTGTTGGCGCCGAAGATGAGGCGTTGCCCGGCCTGCCCGGCCAGGCCGCCATCGGCATGGGTATAGGTCCAGATCAGCCTGTAGTCGGCGCGCTGCTCCTCCATGTCGCGCAGGAAGGCGTTGCGCGTGCGCGCCACCTGGGCGTCGCCCATCACCCGCTTGATCACGTCGTTCAGGGTCTGCGCACCCGCCAGCACCTGCTGCGCGTCGCGCCCGGTGTCGCTGTCGTCGCCGTAGCGGCCGTACAGCATCGGCGAGGTGCTGGCGGCTGGGCGCGGGTCCAGCGCGCCGCTGGGCCGCTGCTGTTCCAGCGGCTGGGCCGAAACCTCCCAGCGCAGGCCCCAGAAGGCCAGCTGCGGCGTCGCCTCGCGGCAGTTCGGGTGCAGCAGCTGCCAGGGCAGGTACAGCCCGCGGGACTGCACGTGCAGCGTGAAGCGGCCAGCCGCGCCGGTGCGCTCCACCGCGGCCAGCAGCGGCGCCACGGCGGCATCCGCATCGGGGTCGCGGAACACCATCGAGTACAGCTCGTTGCCCAGGTCGCACAGGCTGCCGACCGCCTTGCCGAAGTCGTCGGCATTCAGGAAGGGCGAGTTGTGCGCGATGACCGGCGCATCGCGGTCGGCAACGTCGCCGAAGGTCAGCGCCCGCAGCCGGGTGTAGATGCGGTTGGCCAGCGCCTCCAGCGCTTCCCGGTCGGCGAAGCCGAGCTTGTAGGCCGAGGGCGCCTGCGCCGCGGCGGCCAGCACGGCACGGTCCGCGGCGCTGGCCTTGGCCAGGAAGGCCGGCGAGAAGTTGGTCGCCAGGGTGAAGCCGCCCTCCGGCCCGGTGATCCGCAGCAGCACGTCCTCGGATGGCGTCTCGCTGGTGGTGGCCGGCGCGGCCGCGGCGCCGGCGGCCTGCGCCAGGTTCAGCCGCGGCACCGCCGGCGCCGGCTGGTCCACCAGCGTCACCGGCAGCACCAGGTGGCGGAAGCTCTCGCCCAGCCCGGTGACGTAGAGATGCAGCGCCAGCGGTTCCTGCGGCGTCGCCCGCGCATCCGGCCGGGCGACGAAGCCGAACACCGCGTCGTCCGAGCGGAAGGTCGCGGCGTGCCAGGCAATCCGCCGGGTCTGCAGTCCCTGTTCGGCGCACCAGCTGCATTCGAAGGTGACGAGCAGCGAGGTGTCCTGCGTGGCGTCGAAGCGCGCCGTCGGGTTCAGCTGGCCGGTGACGCCATCGCGCAGGCTGCTGGCCTGGTTGGGCGGGCCGACGTTGAAGGTGGCCTGCGTCGCGCGGTTGCGCTGCACCTGGGCGCTGGGTCCGCCCTCGCCATCCAGCACCAGGTTGTACACCGGCACCGGCCGGCTGGCAGCGGCGGCAGCCGGGCCAGGTTGCGCCGCGGGGCGGACCGCGCCGGGG
>CAIMOR010000148.1 GCA_903843125.1 uncultured Rhodospirillales bacterium | reverse complement strand
GGCAGGCGCGCCGCGGCGTCCTGCACCGTCAGCCGCGGGGCCGGGGGCGCCGCGCCGGCGGCCACGCCGTCCTGTCCCTCGGGCGCCACGCAGCCGGCCAGCAGCATCAGCGGCGCCAGCCAGGCGCCGCACCAGGCTCGCCGCACGCCTAGCCGCCGAAGCCGTGGGCGGCGGGCGCCACCTGCATCACCAGCGCCGGCACCTGCTGCAGCGCGGCGTGGCTGTTGCCGTACTTGGCCCACAGGTGGGTCGCGTCCTCGTAGACCATCTTCGCCCCGATCCAGACGATCAGCGCCACGCCGATATAGGCCAGCACCGGGAAGCGCTCGAGCAGCTTGGAGATCAGCGTCGCCGCCACGCCCATCAGCAGGATCGAGATGATCAGCCCGATGATCAGCATGGGCATGTTGCCCGCCGCCGCGCCGGCCACCGCCAGCACGTTGTCCAGGCTCATGGAGACGTCGGCGACCACGATCTGCCACAGCGCCTGCAGCATGGTCTTTTCCTCATGGTGATGCGTCGGGTCGTGCGCATCCTCGTCCTTCTGCCGCAGCTCCTTGTAGAAGCCGTAGGCGATCCACAGCAGCAGCAGCCCGCCGATCAGCATCAGCCCCGGGATCGCCAGCAGGTACACCGCGGCCAGGCTCAGGATGATGCGCAGGATCACCGCCAGCACCATGCCGAACATGATGGCCTTGCCGCGCTTGTGCGCGGGCAGGCCGTTGGCGGCCAGCGCGATCAGCACGGCGTTGTCGCCGGAGAGAATGATGTTCACGCCCAGGATGGTCGCGAGCGTCGCCCAGTTGAAGCTCTGCATCACCGAATCGATGCTGAAGGCTGACAAGTCCATGCGGGCGCTCCGGGCGGGTGGGGGACGTTTCTGCGGTGTTGGGGCCGGGTTTCGGCCGGCGCGACCCTATTGGACCGCCCCGCCCCTGTGAAGCGCCATCCGCACCGCCGGGGTTCTGTGCCGGCGCGGAAGCATCCGGCCGTCAGCCGGCGCGGCGGAACGGCACCGCCACCAGCCGCACCACCAGCGCCAGCGCCGCCACCTGCGCCGCCGTGGCAAGCGCCCAAACCCAGGGCGGGAACAGCGCCGGCTGCGCCAGGTAGCCCAGCGGCAGCAGCAGCCAGCCATAGGCGCCGGGCACCCGGTCAGCCACCTCGTGCGTGCCTTCCCATATCATGCCGCCGGCGACGTACAGGATCATCGCCAGCCCCAGCCAGCCCACCCAGCGATGCCGCTCCAGCAGCCCGGCGATCAGGTTCGCCGCCACGCCCATCAGCACCACCGAGATCGCCAGCCCCACCACCAGCACCTCCAGGTGGTCCTTGGCCGCCCCGGCCACGGCCAGCACGTTGTCCAGGCTCATGGAAAGGTCGGCCAGCAGTATCTGCAGCACCGCCTGGCCCAGCGTCTTCGGCGCCGGCCCGGCACTGCCATGCACCGCGACATCAGAGCGGCGCATCTCCGCAAGCATCTTCCAGCACACCCACAGCAGCAGCAGCCCGCCGGCCAGCGTGACGCCGACAATGGCCAGCAGCTGCGTGGTGATGGCGGCGAAGCCGATCCGCATCACGGTCGCCGCGCCGATGCCCCACAGGATCGCCTGGCGCCGCTGCGCCGGCGGCAGCCCGGCCGCGGCCATGCCGACGATGATGGCGTTGTCCCCGGCCAGCACGACGTCGATGAACAACACCTGGGCCAACGGCACCAGCCATTCCGGCATCAACATGGCAGCGGCAACTCCTTCGGGCATGACGCCGGCGCAGATGAAGATTACATTTTGTTTATACAAGCCCACCCGCTGCGGTTTTCCCTGCCGGCTTGCCATTCCGCCCCACCGGGGCCAAACCGCCGCTTTCCGCGCCCCGGCTTTCGCCGCCCCGTCCGCATGAGGCCCGCCATGGTCCCCCGCTATTCCCGCCCCGCAATGGCTTCGATCTGGTCGCCCGAGGAACGCTACCGCATCTGGTTCGAGATCGAGGCCCTGGCTGCCGAGGCGATGGCCGCCATCGGCACCATCCCGGCCGAGGCCGCCCAGGTCATCCGCGAGAAGGGCACCCCCCGCGCCGCCGCCATCGGCGCCGAGGCGGTCGAGCGCATCGACGAGATCGAGCGCGTGACCCGCCACGACGTCATCGCCTTCCTGACCTACATGCAGGAGGGCATCGGCCCGGAAGCCCGCTTCATGCATCAGGGCATGACCTCATCCGACGTGCTGGACACCTGCCTGGCCGTGCAGATGACCCGCGCCGCCGACCTGCTGATCGCGGACCTGGACGCCCTGCTGGCCGCGCTGAAGGCCCGCGCCATCGAGCACAAGCACACCCCCACCATCGGCCGCAGCCACGGCATCCATGCCGAGCCGACCACCTTCGGCCTGAAGCTGGCCGGCCATTATGCCGAGTTCGTCCGCAACCGCGCCCGCCTGGTCGCCGCCCGCGCGGAGGTCGCCACCTGCGCCATCTCCGGCCCGGTCGGCACCTTCGCCAGTGTCCACCCCAGCGTCGAAGCCTTCGTCGCCGGCAAGCTGGGGCTGAGCGTCGAGCCGGTCTCCACCCAGGTCATCCCGCGCGACCGCCACGCCGCCTTCTTCGCCGCGCTGGCCATCATCGCCTCGGGCATCGAGCGCCTGGCGACGGAAGTCCGCCACCTCCAGCGCAGCGAGGTCCGCGAGGCCGAGGAGTTCTTCCACGCCGGCCAGAAGGGCAGTTCCTCCATGCCCCACAAGCGCAACCCGGTGCTGAGCGAGAACCTCACCGGCCTGGCCCGCCTGGTGCGCGGCTACGTCACCCCGGCGCTGGAGAACGTCACCCTCTGGCATGAACGCGACATCAGCCATTCCTCGGTCGAGCGCGTCATCGCCCCGGACGCCACCATCGCGCTGGACTTCGCCCTGTCCCGCCTGACCGGCATGATGGAGAAGCTGGTGGTCTACCCCGCCCGCATGCAGCAGAACCTGGAAAGCCTCGGCGGCGTGGTCCATTCGCAGAAGGTACTGCTGGCGCTGACCCAGGCCGGCATCAGCCGGGAAGCCGCCTATGCCGCGGTGCAGGAAGCCGCCATGGCCACCTGGCGCGCGCTGGGCACCCCAGAAGTCCGCAGCTTCCGCGACAACCTGCTGCTGAACGCCGAGGTCGCGGCCCACTTCGACGCCGCCAGGCTCGACCAGGTGATGGACCCCACCCGGGACTTCGCCCAGGTCGAAACGGTATTCCAGCGCGTCTTCGGCTGAAGCGCCTGCCGCAGCCGCGCCACGCCTTCGCCGCCATTTCGCCGCGACCTGGGCGCACCAAGCGCCCCTGGACGGAAGCCGCCGCGCGAACCATCTCCCCCACGGGATGGCACGACGGCAGCAGCCATCCAGGCCCGCTCGCGCCGCCGTGTCCGCCCTGGACCTCAGCGCCCGGGAATGGGACCATGCCAGCAGGCGCTACGGGCTGAACCGCTGCCTATGGGGAATCGTCGTCCGATGTCACCGTTGAAAGCAACCCTCGCCGCCGCCGCCCTCGGGCTGGCCGGGCTGGCCCTGGCGCCGGCCCCGGCCCAGGCGCAGTACTGGGCGCCGGGCTGGGGCTACCGCCCGCCGCCGCCGCCGCCGCCCTACTACTACCGGCCACCGCCGCCGCCTTACTACTACCGGCCGCCACCGCCGCCCTACTACTACGCCCCGCCGCCGCCGCCGCACTACTGGCATCGCCGCTGGTAGCCAGCGGCCACCTTGTGCACCGTCGTGGTCCTGCGCCGGCCGGGCGCCGCCTGGCCGCTGTTGCTCGCCGCCAACCGCGACGAACGCCAGGACCGCGCCTGGGACCCCCCGGCCGCCCATTGGCCTGACCACCCCGGCGTGACCGCCGGGCGAGACCGCCTGGCCGGCGGCAGTTGGATGGCGATGAACCGCCAGGGCGTCACCTGCGCCGTGCTGAACCGGGTCGGCACCCTCGGCCCCGCCGCCGGCAAGCGCAGCCGCGGCGAACTGCCGCTGCTGGCCGCCGCGCACCCCAGCGCCGCCGCGGCCGCCGCCACCCTGGCGGCGCTGCCGGCCACCGACTGGCGCGGCTTCAACATGGTGCTGGCCGATGCCCGCGACGCCTGGTTCATCCGCGGCACCGGGCAAGGTCGGCCCGACCTCGTTCCGCTGCCCGCCGGCGTCAGCATGGTCACCGCGCACGACCCCAACGACCTGGCCAGCCCGCGCACCGCCCGCCACCTGCCGCGCTTCCAGGCCGCCCCGCCGCCGGACCCGGACCACGACGACTGGGCCGCCTGGGCCGCGCTGCTGGCCGACGACAGCGTGGCCGAGACCCGCGCGGACACCCTCTGCGTCCCGCCCATCGGCGGCTTCGCCACCGTCTCGGCCAGCCTGGTCGGCCTGGCCGCGGATGGCCGCCGCAGCTGGCTGTTCGCGCCCGGGCCGCCGAATCGCACCCGCTTCGTACCGTTGCCGCTGTAGCCCCGCATTGCTGCCCGCCGCCCCCGGCATGGCGGCGAAGCCCCCCGCTTGCTATACGCGGCTGATTCGGGTGGCCCCGGCCGCCCGCGCGCCCCTGCGCAACCCACTGCGCAACCCAAGGAATGCAGCCCATGGCGCGACGCCGTCAGCTCTACGAAGGCAAAGCCAAGATCCTGTTCGAGGGCCCCGAGCCCGGCACCCTCGTGCAGTATTTCAAGGACGACGCGGCCAGCGCGCAGAAGAAGGGCACCATCACCGGCAAGGGCGTGCTGAACAACCGCATCAGCGAATACCTGATGACCCGGCTGATGGAGATCGGCGTCCCGACCCACTTCATCCGCCGGCTGAACATGCGCGAACAGCTGATCCGCGAAGTCGAGATCATCCCGCTGGCCGTCGTGGTCCGCAACGTCGCCGCCGGCAGCTTCTCCACCCGGCTCGGCATCGCCGAGGGCACCCGCCTGCCGCGCAGCATCATCGAATACTACTACAAGAACGAGGCGCTGCAGGACCCGATGGTCTGCGAGGAGCACATCACCGCCTTCGGCTGGGCGGCGACGCAGGACCTGGACGACATCGTCGCCCTGACGCTGCGCATCAACGACTTCCTGACCGGCCTGCTGCTCGGCGCCGGCATCGTGCTGGTCGACTTCAAGATCGAATTCGGCCGGCTGTTCGAGAACGAGGAGATGCGCATCGTCCTGGCCGACGAGATCAGCCCGGACAATTGCCGCCTGTGGGACGCCAAGACCGGCGAGAAGATGGACAAGGACCGCTTCCGCCGCGACCTCGGCAAGGTCGAGGAAGCCTACCAGGAAGTAGCCCGCCGCCTCGGCATCCTGCCCGAAGCCGGCATCCGCGACATGAAGGGCCCGGAGAGCATTCAATGAAAGCCTATGTCACCGTCATGCCGAAGAACGGCGTGCTGGACCCGCAGGGCAAGGCCATCGGCCACGCGCTGGCCGGCCTCGGCTTCGCCGGCGTCGGCGAGGTTCGCGCCGGCAAGGTGATCGAGCTGGAGCTGAGCGAGACCGACCCGGCCCGCGCCCAGGCCGCCGCCGAGGACATGGCGCGGAAGCTGCTGGCCAACACGGTCATCGAAAGCTTCCGGGTCGAGGTGCGCTGAGTGATCCGCCTCTCGCTGTTCTTCATGGTCGGGCTGACGATCGCGATCAGCATCGGCCTGCGCTGGCGAGAGGAAAAGGTCGCGGCCACCAGCCCGAAGCAGCGCCAGCCCCGGCGCGGCTGGGTGGCGGCGCAGAAGCACAAGATACATCGCTGGTTCACCGCGGCGGCATTGGCGGCGGTGGCCACATTGCTGTTCCTCGGCGGCATCAACTGGCTGCGAGTCTGGCAGGGATCATAGGCATGAAGGCCGGCATCATCCTCTTTCCCGGCACCAACCGGGAACGCGACATGGCACTCGCCCTGCACCGCGTCACCGGCAGCAAGCCCGCCATCATCTGGCATGGCGAAAGCGCGCTGCCCGCCGGCACCGACCTGGTGGTGCTGCCCGGCGGCTTCTCCTACGGCGACTATCTCCGTTGTGGCGCCATGGCCGCCCAAAGCCCGATCATGCGCGCCATTGCGCAGTTCGCGGCGCGCGGCGGCCATGTGCTGGGCGTCTGCAACGGCTTCCAGATCCTCATCGAGGCCGGGCTGCTGCCGGGCGCGCTGCTGAAGAACGCCTCGCTGCGCTTCCTCAGCATGGACTGCCACCTGAAGGTGGAACGCACCGACACGCCCTACACCAGCCACTTCCAGCCCGGCGCCGTGTTCCGCAGCACCATGGCCCACGGCGATGGCAACTACTTCGCCGACGATGCCACGCTGGACCAGCTTGAAGGCGAAGGCCGCGTCGTGCTGCGCTACTGCACGCCCGGCGGCGAGGTGGCGCCTGACGCCAACCGCAACGGCTCCAGCAGAAGCATCGCCGGCATCGTCTCGCCCAACCGCCGCGTCCTCGGCCTGATGCCGCACCCGGAAAACCAGGTCGATCCGCTCATCGACGGCACCGACGGCCTGCCGATGTTCCAGAGCATCGCCGCAACCTTCGCCACGGCCTGAACATGACCGATCTCCCGACCCCGCTCGACCCCGCCCGCGCGAAACAACTCTCCGCCGAGTTCGGCCTGAAGGGCGACGAATACGACCGCGTCCTCGCCATCCTCGGCCGTACGCCCTCGCTGACCGAGCTCGGCATCTTCAGCGTGATGTGGTCGGAGCACTGCTCCTACAAATCCTCCCGCTTCTGGCTGAAGCAGCTGCCCACCAAGGCCCCCTGGGTCATCCACGGCCCCGGCGAGAATGCCGGCGTCATCGCCATCGGGGATGGGTTGGTCGCCGTCTTCAAGATGGAAAGCCACAACCACCCGAGCTTCATCGAGCCCTACCAGGGCGCGGCCACCGGCGTTGGCGGCATCCTGCGGGATGTGTTCACCATGGGCGCCCGGCCCATCGCCAACCTCAACGCGCTCCGCTTCGGCAGCCCCGACGCGCCGCGCATGAAGCGCGTGATCGACGGCGTGGTCCGCGGCATCGGCGGCTACGGCAACTGCGTCGGCGTGCCGACGGTGGGCGGCGAGGTCAACTTCCACCCGCGCTACAACGGCAATCCCCTGGTCAACGCCATGACGGTCGGCATCGCCCGCGCCGACCGCATTTTTCTGAGTGCCGCCGCCGGCGTCGGCAATGCGGTGGTCTACCTCGGCAGCAAGACCGGCCGCGACGGCATCCACGGCGCCACCATGGCCAGCACCGAATTCGCCGCCGACAGCGAGGACAAGCGCCCCACCGTGCAGGTCGGCGACCCCTTCGCCGAAAAGCTGCTGATCGAAGCCTGCATGGAGCTGATGGCCACCGACGCCATCGTCGCCATCCAGGACATGGGCGCCGCCGGCCTGACCTCCTCCTCGGTCGAGATGGCCGGCAAGGGCGGCGTCGGCATCGAGCTCCAGATGGAGAACGTGCCGCAGCGCGAGACCGGCATGACCGCCTACGAGATGATGCTCTCGGAGAGCCAGGAACGCATGCTGATGATCCTGAAGCCGGGCCGCGAGGCCATGGCCGAGGCGATCTTCCGCAAGTGGGAGCTGGACTTCGCCGTCATCGGCCACCTGACGGATACCGGCCGCATCGTCATTCGGCACAAGGGCGTGGTGGAAGCGAACATCGAACTCGCGCCGCTGGAATCCCAGGCGCCGCTGTACGAGCGCCCCTGGGTGCCGACGCCGAAGCTGCCGGTGCTGACCGCCCCCGCCGACCCCGTCGGCCTGAAGGCCGCGTTGCTGCAACTGGTGGCCTGCCCCGACCTGTGCAGCCGCCGCTGGATCTGGGACCAGTACGACAGCATGGTCGGCGGCCAAACGGCCAAGCGCCCCGGCGCCGCCGATGCCGCCGTGGTCCGCGTGGAGGACCACAAGCGCGCCCTGGCCATGACCACGGACTGCACCCCGCGCTACTGCCTGGCGGACCCCGAGGAAGGCGGCAAGCAAGCCGTCGCCGAGGCCTGGCGCAACATCACGGCCGTGGGCGGCCTGCCGCTGGCCATCACCGACAACATGAACTTCGGCAACCCCGAGAAGCCGGAGATCATGGGCCAGTTCGCCGGCGCGGTCATGGGCATCGGAAGCGCCTGCCGCGCCCTGGACTTCCCGGTCGTCTCCGGCAACGTCAGCCTGTACAACGAGACCGAGGGCCGCGGCATCCTGCCCACCCCGGCCATCGGCGGCGTCGGCGTGCTGGAGGACGTGGCCCAGGCGGTCGGCCTCGCCCTGCCCGCCAACCACGACCTGGTGCTGATTGGCGCAACGCAAGGCTGGCTCGGCCAAAGCCTCTGGCTGCGGGAGGTCGCCGGCCGCGAGGAAGGCGCCCCGCCGCCGGTGGACCTCAACGCCGAGCGCCGCAACGGCGACTTCGTCCGCGCCCAGATCCTCTCGGGCGCCGTCGCCGCCTGCCACGACTGCTCGGATGGCGGCCTGCTGGTCGCGGTGGCCGAAATGGCCATGGCCAGCGGCACCGGGGCCGTCCTCGACGCCGCCGGCGACCACGCCTTCTGGTACGGCGAGGACCAGGCCCGCTACGTCCTGGCCGTCCCCGCCGCCGCCCCGCTGCTGGCCGCCGCCGCCGCCGCCGGCATCCCGGCCACGCGCATCGGCCATTCGGGCGGCGGGGTCTTGGCCTTGCCCAACGGTGAGGCCATATCGATACTGGACCTGCAGGCAGCGCATGAAGCGACGCTGCCCGCCCTGATGCGTGACGGAGCCTGAGCCATGGCGATGCAGCCAGCCGATATCGAAGCCCTGATCAAGGAGGCGATGCCGGACGCCCAGGTCTCCATCCAGGACCTGGCCGGCGACGGCGACCACTACGCCGCGACCGTTGTCTCCGAAGCCTTCCGCGGCAAGTCCCGCGTGCAGCAGCACCAGCTGGTCTATGCCTCGCTGCGCGGCCGCATGGGGGGCGAACTGCATGCCCTCGCCCTGCAAACCTCAGCCCCTTAAGGAGCCTGCCATGACCAACCCGGTGTTCGAGCGTATCGAAGGCGAGATCAACGCCAACCCCGTCGTGCTGTTCATGAAGGGCACGCCGGTCTTCCCGCAGTGCGGCTTCTCCGCCCGCGTGGTGCAGATCCTCAGCCACGTCGGCGTCCCCTTCAAGGGCGTGAACGTGCTGGAGGACGGCGAAATCCGCGAGGGCATCAAGGCCTACGCCAACTGGCCGACCATCCCGCAGCTCTACGTCAAGGGCGAGTTCGTCGGCGGCTGCGACATCATCATGGAGATGTTCCAGGCCGGCGAGCTGCAGGAGCTGATGAAGGAAAAGGGCGTCCCGGTCTCCGCCGGCGCCTGATGTCGCCGCCCCGCCCGGATCGGCGGGGCTTCCTGGGGCTGGCGCTTTGCCTGGCGCCGGCCACCCTTGCCGCGGCCGACAATCCCAGGCTGCTGCTGAAGAACACCAGCGGCCTGGTCATCGAGCAGCTGTTCATCTCGCCGCCAGGCCGCCCGGTCGATGAACAGGCGGACCGCCTGGCCATGCCGCCGCTGGCGGACGGCGCAAGCTTCGAGACCGCCATCACGCGCGCCAATACCTGCCGCTGGCACGTCTCCGTCCGCTTCAGCCGGGGCTGGCAGCGGGACTGGCACTTCCGCGACCTCTGCCAGAACCCTGTGCTGACTGTCCCGTCCTGCGCCGAAGGCTGCACCCGCCCGCCGGAGTGACGCGGCGCCAGTAACCCGGCACAATGCCCGCCGGAGGATTCCAGCATGACCAGCATCGAACACCGCGCACTCGGCACCGGCGGCCTCAAGGTCTCGGCCATTGGCCTCGGCTGCATGTCGCTCTCGGGCGTCTATGGCGAAGCCGACGACGCCGCCTCGGAACAACTGATCCGCGATGCCATCGGCCTCGGCGTCACCCACTTCGACAGCTCGGACATGTATGGCTGGGGCCATAACGAGGGCGTTGTCGGCCGCGCGCTGAAAGGCCTGCGAGACAAGGTCGTGCTGGTCACCAAGTTCGGCCAAACCCAGAATCCCGGCGGCCCGAACGGCGTCAACGGCAAGCCCGACTACGTCCAGGCCGCCTGCGAGGCCAGCCTGAAGCGCCTCGGCGTCGAGGTCATCGACGTCTACTACCAGCACCGCGTCGACCCCAACGTCCCCATCGAGGACACCGTCGGCGCCATGCAGAAGCTGGTCGACCAAGGCAAGGTCCGCTTCCTCGGCCTCAGTGAGGCCAGCCCCGCCACCATCCGCCGCGCCGCCGCCGTCGCCCCCATCGCCTGCGTGCAGACCGAATACTCCCTGCTCTACCGCGAGGAAGCTGAGGAGACGCTGAAGACCACGCGCGAGCTTGGCATCGGCTACGTCGCCTATTCCCCGCTCGGCCGCGGCTTCCTCACCGGCGCCATCCAGGACTTCGCCCAGGTCGACGGCCGCCGCGCCGTCCACCCCCGCTTCCAGGAAGCCAACTTCGCCCATAACCGCGACCTGGCCGCCAAGGTGGAGGCGATCGCCGCCGAGAAGGGCTGCACCCCCTCGCAGCTCGTGCTCGCCTGGTTGCTGGCCCAGGGGCCGGACATCGTCGCCATCCCCGGCACCCGCTACCTGCCGCGCCTGCAGGAGAACCTCGGCGCCCTGGCGGTGCAGCTCTCGCCCGCCGAGGTCGCCCGCATCAGCGCCGCCGTGCCGCCCGGCTCGGCCGCCGGCACCCGCTACCCCGCCGGCGGCATGAAGGCGGTCTACGTCTGACCCCCAAGGTTCGCCCCCAAGCCTGACCCTCGGCGTCAACCTCCTGGAGGCCTGACCCTGGCGGCCTGACCCTCCGATCCCGCCGCGCCGCCGGCTGCGAAAGGCGGCCGGCAGGCGTCCGGGCACGCGCCAGGCGTCACCCCTGCGGTCGTGTCCAGCCCGGCGCACCCAGTTGTGCGCGGGCCACGCGGGGGCGTGAGGCGCCTTTGCCCTTCGCCCGTGGCACTCCGGGGCCATGCTCGTCGCGCCCCTGATCTCCGTGCTGATGCCCGCCTGGAATGTCGCGCCGTTCATCGGCGCCGCCATCGCCAGCGTGCTGCGCCAAACCCTGCCGAACCTCGAGCTGCTGGTGGTGGACGACGGCTCCACCGACCAGACCGCCGGCATCGTCACCGGGCAGCCCGATTTCCGCATCCGCCTGCTGCGCCAGGCCAATGCCGGCGTCTCCGCCGCCCGCAACCTGGCGCTGGCCGAGGCCCGCGGCCAGGCCGTGCTGTTCCTGGATGCCGACGACATGCTGGCGCCGGATGCGCTGGCCCGGCTGGCCAAGGCGCTGTGGCGCCACCCCCAGGCCGCCGCCGCCGCCGGCCCCTACGCCTTCGTGCCCGAGGCCGCGACCCTGGCCGACCCGCTGCCGCTCGCCCGTCGCCCCCGCTTCCACGCCGGGGATGTGCTGGAACGCCTGCTGGTGGAGAACCTCTTCGCCAATGGCGGCCACCTGCTGCTGCGCCGAGACGCCGCCCGCGCCGCCGGCGGCTTCCTGCCCGGCATGCGCTATGGCGAGGACTGGGAATACTGGGTGCGCGTCTGCCTGCAGGGCCCGCTGGCGGTGGCCGATGGCGCCGACCCCGTGCTGCTGGTGCGCCAGCGCCGCGGCAGCGCCTATCACCGCATGGCGACGGACCCGCGCGCCTTCCAGCCGGCCATGCAGGCCATCTACGGCAACCCCGCGCTGCTGGCGCGACTCGGCGCCGAGCGCCTGGATGCGCTGCGCCGGCGTGCCGAGGCGGAGAACGACTGGATCATCGGCCGCGAGCTGCTGCGCCACGGCCAGCGCCAGGCCGGCCTGGCCCGGCTGCACACCAGCCTGCGCGCCGCCCCCAGCCCCAAGCGGGCCATGCTGATGGCCGCCGCCCACGCCGCGCCGCTGCTGCCCGCTCGGCTGCAGGGCCCCTTCGGCCGCTACGCCACCTGAGCCCTGCGGACGCCGGCCCGCGACCCGATCCCGCGCGGGAGTCGGCTCACGACCTCAAACGCAAAACGCCGGACCCAAAGGCCCGGCGCCAAGCAGCGCGGCAGCGCTGCAACCACCCTGACGGAAACGCGAAAGCCGCCGCCAGCTGACCCAGGCAGCCCGCCAGCGGGCTGAGAGCGCGAATGCGCGACGTGCCCCTATGGGCACGCAAGCCAAGCGGGCGGATGCCCGCGCCCGGCGCCTGAGGGCAAGATAAACAGCCGCGTCAGCGGCTGTAGAACTCAACCACCAGGTTCGGTTCCATCTGCACCGGGTACGGCACGTCGCTCAGCTTCGGGCTGCGCAGGAAGCGGCCGCGCATCGCGCGGTGATCCACCTCGATGTATTCCGGCACGTCGCGCTCGCCGCTCTGCGAGGCGTCCAGCACCGCGGTCAGCTGCTTCGACTTTTCCTTGACCTCGATCAGGTCGGTGTCCTTGACCATGTAGGACGGAATGTTCAGCCGGCGGCCATTGATCAGCACGTGCCCGTGGTTGACGAACTGGCGCGCGGCGAACGGCGTCACCGCCAGCTTCATCCGGTAGATCACGCAGTCCAGCCGGCGCTCCAGCAGGTTGATCAGGTTCTCCGAGGTGTCGCCCTTCAGGCGCACTGCTTCCTCGTAGTACTTGCGGAACTGCTTTTCGCCGATGTTGCCGTAGTAGCCCTTCAGCTTCTGCTTCGCCATCAGCTGAATGCCGAAGTCGGTCGGCTTCTGCTTGCGGCGCTGGCCGTGCTGGCCGGGCCCGTATTCGCGCTTGCCGATCGGCGACTTGGCGCGGCCCCACAG
>CAIMOR010000147.1 GCA_903843125.1 uncultured Rhodospirillales bacterium | reverse complement strand
GGTCTCGTGCTGCGCGGCGCCGCCCTGCTGGTGGAAGGGGCGCTGAAGGACCAGAGCGTGGAGCTGACGACTGACATTGCAGACGACCTGCCGTTGGTCTGGGGCCAACAGATCTTGCTGGAGCAGGTGATGATGAACCTGCTGCTCAACGCCCGGGATGCGATGCGGGACAGGCCCTACGAGCAGCGCAGGGTCCATGTTGAGACGGCAACGAGCGGCGACCATCTTGAGGTCCGCGTGCTGGACAATGGCTCCGGCATTCCTGAAGCGGCCCTGGAGCGCCTGTTCGAGCCGTTCTTCACCACGAAGGCGGTCGGCCAGGGTACCGGCCTGGGCCTGTCCATCTGCTTTGGTATCATGCAGGCCTGCGGTGGTTCCATCACGGCAGCGAACCGGCCGGAAGGCGGCGCCGTATTCACGTTGCGCTTCAAGCCCGCGGTCTTGGAGGAGTTTGAGGAAGCGACCGAACCCAAGGGCCGCAACTGACCGTCACGCGGGTCTGGAGTAGTCACCGCGGTTGCGGACACTTCACCGCCGTGGCGATCAACTGGGCGAACGCCGCCTTCATGACGAACAACTTCAACTCGGCCATCTTGGCGAGGATCGCCTGCCAGACGTTGGCGACCGTGTCTCGCACTTCGGGTTCGTCATCCACCAGAAGTATCTTGAGAGAGGCCTTTTCGCTCATGGGTGGTGAAGAAGCCGCGGCCGACCGCTCCCGAAGAGACGGCCAACCGGACCAGGTCGGGCACATTGCGCGCTCCCGTCTTGGCCATCATGTTTCCTCGGTGGATATCGACGGTGCGTGGGCTAATGTCCAACTGAGCAGCAATTTGTTTGCTGCTCAATCCTTCGAGGACGAATTCGAGTACTTGGCGTTCCCGGATGCTGAGCCGGGCGAAGCGTTCCACCGCTTCGGTGTCGTGAGGCTTGCCGCTAGCCTTGACGATGTTGCCCTGAATTGCTGCCAGCAGGGAATCTTGTGAATAGGGCTTCTCAATAAAGTCGCTGGCGCCGGCCTTAAGCGCCCGGACCGCGCTACGAATGTCGCCGGTGCCGCTGACCATGATCGTCGGCAGGGACAATCCGTCGTGGCGGAGCAATTCCAGCAGCGCCAAACCGTCCATTCCGCCCGGCATATTGATATCCAGTAGCAGGCAGGCAGCGCCATGCGGTACGCCGGCAGCCAGAAGCGCTTCTGCGGAACTGAAGCACACGGTCTGGTAGCCCTCACGACCCAGTACCATTGTGAGGGAGGTCAGGATTTCCGGCTCATCGTCGACCGCGACCACCAGCCGCGGGTTGCCTTCGTTAGCTTGCCTCTCGACTGAAATCATCATGGCTAGTCCTTGGTGTTCCTCATCCAGCCCAGACGCTTCGCATGCCGGTATGCGGTAGATCGGCGGAGAGGTGTAGTAAGTGTAATTACGTATTCTCGGACTGACCTGACCGCTAGGGGGGAGGTCGCATCAGACCGTGGGCCGCCGGGATCGTACTGCTGTCGATGTGCAAGGTCAGCGCCCGCACGCGTTAGTCACCCTATACGGGACTTGGTATCAGTCGCGTCGCCGGGGTGACCACATTGGTCGCAACAGCTAGGTGCCGGGCACCGGCGCGGCCAGGAACGTGCGCTCCTCCGCACCGACCGGCTGGCCGAGCGCGCGTTCCAGCACTTCCCACACCACCAGCTTCGGCGGCGTCTCCCGCCAGGCGGCACTGGCAAAGTAGTCCCGCGCGCTGCCGGCGAAGCCGCCACCCGCGCGGCCGAAATTCGCCACGCGCGCACCCAGCGCCTGCTGCAGCGCGCCGTGGAAGTTGGCGTTGACCGAATAGCTGCTGCCCAGCAGCACCACCTGCGGGCCGGGCGCCTCGTCCAACAGGTCGCCGCCGGCAGCCTCGGCTTCGCTCGTTCGTGCAAGGTGCTGGCGGTCCGGGCGCGGGCGCAGCCAGGCCGGCAGGCGCTCCAGGCTCATCAACCGCACCAGGTCGCCGGGGCCGTCGGTTTCCGCCGCGGCAAGTTCTGTGCGGAAGGCGGCGTCGCCGGGCAGCGCGGTGGCGGCCTGGGCGATGGCGCCCGCCACCAGCGCCGCACCGCGCTGGTTCCAATGCGTGTCGGTCCGCCAATAGACATCGCCCGCGGCCTTGCCGGCCAGCAGCGCGCCCAGCGCATCCACCGGCTGCACGCCCTGCCCCCGCAGCAGCGCGGCGAAGGCGCCGTAGCGCGCCTGCGCCTGGGCGGACCAGGGCGCGCCGCACAGCGCCTCGGCCTGCACCCGCGCCTTGTCCGGCGTTACCGCCACCACCAGGGCGATGCCCCTCTCCCGCAGCGCCGCCGCCACCCGGGCCAGCCCGGCGGCGCGCTCGGCCATGGCCGCCTCGGCGCCCGGCCAGGGGCGCAACTCCTCGGTCAGGAACAACCAGTTGTCGCAGCCCAGCCGCAGCTGCGGCCCGCCCGAGCCGAACACGCCCCAGCGCAGCGCCCCGCCCGTGGCCCGCAGCGCGTAGTCAGCCGGCAGGGCATGCGCCATCACATGGTTCACCGCGCCCGCGGTGCGGCCGCCGAGAAAGGCATCCAGCGTCAGCGTCTCCCGCAGCCGCGCCAGGCTTTCCGGCGCGGTCAGCGCGGCCAGGCCCTGCCAGACGCCCCAGAGCATCACCAGCACCATGGCCAGGCCCTGGCCCCGCGCTGCCATCCTTGCGCCCTTCCATTGCATGGCGCCGCTCCTCAGAACTGGAAGTACAGGAAGGGCACGGCGGCGCGGCTGTACAGCAGCACCAGGCCGAGCACGAAGCCCGCCAGCGGCGCCGCCACCCAGGCCGCGCGCCAGGCCGGGTGCATCGCTGCCACCGGCCGCTCCCAGGGCAGCCAGCGGGCGCCCAACGGCACGGCGCAGACCAGCACCGCGACCAGCCCGGTCCACCATTGGTCGGCCATGACCTGCCAGGCCAGCAGGTCGGACAGGCCCACGCCGTGCAGCCCGAGCATGCCGCCATACATCCGCCAGGTGGTCGCCAGGTCCGGCGCGCGGAAGGCGACCCAACCGATCACCACCGCCAGCATCGTCAGCGCCACGCCGGCGGGGTAGCGCATCGGGCCTCGGCCCGTGGACCCATCTGGCCCATGCCCAGCGGCACGCCACGCCCGATGCGCCGCCAGCAGCCCGCCGTGCCAGAAGCCCCAGAGAAGAAAAGTCCAGTTCGCGCCGTGCCAGAAGCCGCCGATCACCATGGTGGCCAGCAGGTTCAGGTAGGTCCGCCGCTCGCCGCCACGGTTGCCGCCCAGCGAGATGTAAAGGTAGTCCCGCAGGAAGCGGCTCAGCGTCATGTGCCAGCGCTGCCAGAACTGCTGGATGCTGCCGGACAGGTAGGGGAAGTTGAAGTTCTCGGGGAAGTGGAAGCCCATCATCAACGCCAGGCCGATGGCCATGGCGGAATAGCCGGCGAAGTCGAAATACAGTTGCAGCGTATAGGCAATGGCGCCGGTCCAGCTGTCCACCAGCGTCGGCGCCTCCAGCGCGAAGACCGCATCCACCACCGGGGAGAGCGTGTCGGCCAGGCAGACCTTCATGGCGAAGCCGACCATGAAGCGCCGCGCGCCCAGGCCGAATTGCTCCAGCATATGGGTGCGGCCCTTCAGCTCCTGCTCAATCTCGGCGTAGCGCACGATGGGCCCGGCGATGAGCTGGCTGAAGATGGCCTTGTACGCCGCATAATTGACGAAACTGCGCGACACCGGGACATCGCCGCGCCACACATCCACCAGGTAGCTGACGGATTGCAGCACATAGAAGCTGAGCCCGATCGGCAGCAGGATCTCGCTCCAGCCCATCGGCTGCATGCCAAGCCCGGCCAGCAGGTCGTTGAAGGCGCCGACGCCGAAATTCGCGTACTTGAAATAGGCCAGCACGCCGAGATTGCCGACCAGCCCCAGCGTCAGCAGCCGCGTGCCGGTGCGCGTCTTCGGCCCGACCCGGTCCATCGCCATGACGGTGGCGTAGGTGAACACCGTGACGGCCGCGAGCAGCGCCAGGAAGTCCACGCGCCACCACGCATAGAACCCCCAGGACAGCACCAGCACCGGCCAGTTCCTGTAGCGGAACGGCGTCAGGTAGTAGACCGCGAAGAACAGCGGCAGGAACAGGAACAGGAACTCGAAACTGGCGAAGATCATGGCGCCGCCGCCCCCAGCGCGCGGCGCATCGTCGGCTCCAGCCCGGCGGAGAGGATCGCGTAACCCAGCCAGGTCAGGTGCAACTGGTCATAGGAGATCTCGGCGCCCAGCCGGCCCTCGCCATCCGCCAGCATCACTCCGGGGTCGGCGAAGAAGATGGTGCGGTCATCGGCGCAGGTGGCCAGCAGCGCGTTCACCCGCTGGTTCACCGCCCGCATCGGCTCGGCCGCCGTGGCGCCGCGCGGCAGCAGGCCCACCAGCAGCACGCGGCTCTGCGGCGACATCCGCCGCAGCCGCCGCACCACCTCGGCAATGGCGAAGGCGGTATCCTCGGGCTGACTGCCGGCGCCGGTATTGTTGGTGCCCACCAGCAGCACGAACAGCGCCGGGTGCAGGCTGGCGCCGGGCGGCAAGCGCTCCAGCCGCCACAGCAGGGACTGGGTGTAGTCGCCGCTGCCCCCCAGGTTCAGTGCCTGCCTGGTGCCGTAGAAATTGGCGAAGATCGGCGGCGCCCAGGACTGCACCAGCGAATCGCCAAGGAACACCAACTTCGCTGCGCCGAACGCGGTAGCCGGCAATCGGGACAGTGTTGCCATGCGTTCCTGCCAGTTGGGTTCCATGCGTGGCTCAGGCATCGCTTCTGCCGGAACAGACCCGACCCGGCGTAACTGCGGACAGGCTTCGGGGGCGCCGGCGGCGCTGGCGCTGGCGTGGATCGCCAGCCCCAGCCCCATTGCCACCAGCCAGGCCGCCAGGGTCATCAGTGCGTCCTCTCGCGCAGTCGCAGGGCGGCGCGGCGGCGCAGCACCCAGTAGAGCGGAGCGGCGACGAGGATCAGCGCCACCAGCAGCACGCCCAGCACCAGCAGTGGCTGGTTGGCCAGCCAGTATTGCGGCCACAGCCAGGGCGGCAGCTGGCCGCGGGTGAAGCTGCTGCCGATCTTGTAGCTGACCACGCGGCCGCCGGTCAGCAGGGC
>CAIMOR010000146.1 GCA_903843125.1 uncultured Rhodospirillales bacterium | reverse complement strand
TCGGGTTGACGATGAGGACGTTGGGAATGCGGGTGACCAGCGTGACCGGGGCCAGGTCGCGGGCGGGGTCGTAGCCCAGGCGGGCGCCCTGCAGATGCGGCGCGACGGCGACCTCGCCGGAGGAGCAGAGCAGCAGGGTGGTGCCATCGGCGGGGGCGCGGACCACGGCCATGGCGCCGATCTGGCCGGCGGCGCCGGCGCGGTTCTCGACGATGACGGGCTGGCCGAGCGCGGCGCGGAGCGGTTCCGCCAGCAGGCGCGCCACGATGTCCACGCCGCCACCGGGCGGGAAGGGCACGATGATGTGCAGCGGGCGCGCCTGCGCGCGGGCGGCGGCGGGCAGAAGGGCGGCGGTGGCGAGCAGGGCGCGACGATGCATGCGCGCCGTGTAGCAGGGTGGCGCCAGGGCGCGAAGGGCAGGGCGCAGGTGCGGCGTGAACGCGACCGAGGCGCGGGGTTCGCGTGAACGCGAAGGCTGCAATGGCAAAAGGCCTCCGCGCGAACGCGAAGGCCTGGTTTGCTCACTCAGGCGGGCCGTGCAGACCCGAAGGGCCGACGTGCCCTTAGCGGCACGCAAGCCAAGCGGCCGGAAGCCGGCATGCCAGAGGCGTACCTCCGGCACGATGGTGCCTGCGGCGAAAAAAAACTAGCGGCGCAGGTTGAGCCGCTTCAGCAGCGTCTCGTAGCGCGTGCGGTCCTTGCGCTTGACGTAGTCGAGCAGGCCGCGGCGGGCGCCGACCTGCACCAGCAGGCCACGACGGCTGTGGAAGTCCTTCTTGTGGATCTTCAGGTGCTCGGTCAGGTAATTGATCCGGTCCGTCAGCAGCGCGATCTGCACTTCCGGGCTGCCGGTGTCACCGGGCTTGGTGGCGTACGCGGCGATGATGGCCTGACGGCCCTCGGCTGAGGTCGACATCGGCTTACTCCTTGCCAGAGATGAACAGGGCGGCCCCGGGAGTTTCCTGCTGCGCCACCAGGCGTTCGGGCTTCATCAGCCCTTCGTCCAGCCGGCACAGTCCCACGAACCGCTCCCCCGCCATGGCGCGGACCAGCCCGTTGTTCGGGTTGGCGTTGCCTGGAATACGCCCCATCAACTCGACCAGGCTGATGGCCTGGCCGTGCAGGAGGCGTGCGGCCTCGGCTTCGGTGAGGGCAAGCGCCGGGATGTCGGCCAGCGCTGTCGCCACCGGAAGCAGAAGGTCCGGGGAAGGGGGAGGCGTATCGGCCGAAAGCCGGAGCTTGTCCAGCGGAATCGCCTGGGCTTCGAGGAACGGGCCGACACGGAGCCGCCGCAGCACCGTGATGTGGCCGACGGTGCCGCAGGCGCGGGCGAGATCGCGCGCCAGGCTGCGCATGTACACGCCCTTGCCGCTCTCGACGATGAAGACCGCGGTGTCGGCGTCCGGCCGGCTCTCCAGCTCGAAGCGGTCGATGCGGGCGGGGCGGGCTTCGAGCACCACTTCCTGGCCCTCGCGTGCCATGTCGTAGGCGCGTTCGCCATTGACCTTGATGGCGCTGTAGATCGGCGGCACCTGCATGATGTCGCCCTGGAAGGCTGGCAGGGCGGCCTGGATGGCGTCGTCGGTCGGGCGGGCGTCGGAGGTGGCGATGACCTGGCCGTCGGCGTCGTCGGTGTCGCGCGCCTCGCCGAACTTCAGGGTGAAGCGATACTGCTTGGTGCCGTCCATGACGTAGGGCACGGTCTTGGTGGCGCTGCCGAAGGCGACCGGCAGCAGGCCGGTGGCCAGCGGGTCCAGCGTGCCGCCATGGCCGGCCTTCTGCGCGTCGAAGCTGCGCTTGACGATGTTGACCACATCGGTGCTGCCGACGCCGGAGGGCTTGTCCACGATCAGCCAACCGTCCAGCGGCTGGCCCTTCGGCTTCTTCTTCTGGTAGCGGCGATTGTTCATGCGTCCGGTTCTTCTTCGGCCGGCTTGGCCAGGTCGGCCTGCACCACCGGGTTGTTGTGCATCACGGTGGAGATGTGCATGGCGTAGTCCAGCGCGGTGTCCGGCTGGAAATGCAGGTCCGGCGCGTAGCGCAGCCGCACCGCCTTGGCGACCTCGTGCCGCAGGAAGGGCGCGGCACGCTTCAGCGCCTTGAACTGCTCCGGCGGCACGTCCTTGCCCAGGCCGCTGACGAAGGCGGTCATGTGCTTCAGGTCCGGGCTGGCGCGCACTTCGGTCACGGTGATGCGCGCGGTGGCGAGCTCGGGGTCGCGGAAGTCGCGGCGCTCGAACAGCATCGCCAGCACGTGGCGGATTTCCTCGGCGACGCGGAGCTGGCGCTGGGACGGACCTTCGGCGCCGCCGCGGCGGATGGGCTTACTCATGGGGTTCGAACCCTTTCAAAAAGCAAAGGGCGCGACGCCTTGCAGCGCCGCGCCCCTGGTGGTGGCGCGCAGCCTCAGTAGGCGGCGACGGTCTCGACCTCGTAGCACTCGATCTGGTCGTCGACGCGGATGTCGTTGTAGTTGACGAAGTTCATGCCGCATTCGTAGCCGTTGGTGACTTCCTTCACGTCGTCCTTGAAGCGGCGCAGCGTGCCGAGTTCGCCCTGGTGGATGACCACGCCGTCGCGCAGCAGGCGCACGCCGCAGCCGCGGCGGACCACGCCCTCGGTAACGCGGCAACCCGCGACATTGCCGATCTTCTTGACCTCGAAGACCTGCAGGATCTGCGCGTAGCCGATGAACTTCTCCCGATGCACCGGGGCCAGCTTCGACTTGAACATGCGTTCAATGTCGTCCTGCACCTCGTAGATGATCGAGTAGTAGCGGATGTCCACGCCGTCGCGCGTCGCCATCTCCCGCGCCTGGGAGGTGGCGCGGACGTTGAAGGCGACCACTACGGCACCCGAGGCCTTGGCCAGCTGGATGTCGCTTTCGGTGATCTGGCCGACCGCCGAGTGCAGCACGCGGACGCGCACTTCCTCGTTGCCCAGCTTGCCGAGCGTGACGTTGATGGCTTCCGCGCTGCCCTGCACGTCGGCCTTCACCAGCACGGCGACTTCCTTCTGCTCGCCGGCCTGGATGCGGGCGAGCATGTCGTTCAGCGTGCCGCGGCTGGCGCTGCTGGCGGCGCTGACCTTGTCGCGGGCGCGGCGCTGGCGGAACTCCGAGATTTCCCGCGCACGGGTCTCGTTCTCCACCGCGACGAAGTTCTCGCCGGCGCCGGGTACGCCGGAGAGGCCGAGGATTTCGACCGGCAGGCTGGGGCCGGCTTCCTTGACCTGGCGGCCCTTGTCGTCGACCAGGGCGCGGACGCGGCCCCATTCGGTGCCGGCCACGACGATGTCGCCGGTGCGCAGCGTGCCCTTCTGCACCAGCACGGTGGCCACGGGGCCACGGCCGCGGTCGAGCTTGCTCTCGATGACCGTGCCTTCGGCGGCGCGGTCCGGGTTGGCCTTCAGGTCCAGCACCTCGGCCTGCAGGCTGATGGCTTCCAGCAGCTTGTCGAGGTTCAGCTTCTTCGTCGCCGAAACCTCGATCTCCATGGTGTCGCCGCCCAGGCTTTCCACCACGATCTCGTGCTGCAGCAGTTCCTGCTTCACGTTCTCGGGCTTCACGCCGGGCTTGTCGATCTTGTTGACCGCCACGATGATCGGCACGCCGGCCGCCTTGGCGTGATGGATCGCCTCGATCGTCTGCGGCATGACGCCGTCATCGGCCGCGACCACCAGCACCACCATGTCCGTCACGCTGGCGCCGCGGGCGCGCATGGCGGTGAAGGCGGCGTGGCCGGGCGTGTCGATGAAGGTGACGCGCGAGCCATCGGCCACCTGCACCTGGTAGGCGCCGATGTGCTGGGTGATGCCGCCGGCTTCGTGGGCCGCGACATCCGCCTTGCGCAGCGCGTCCAGCAGGCTGGTCTTGCCGTGGTCGACATGGCCCATGATGGTGACGACCGGCGGGCGGGTGACCATGTCGGTGTCGACGTCGGTCTCGCCTTCCAGGCCGATCTCCACGTCGCTGTCGGCGACGCGCTTCACCCGGTGCCCGAACTCCTGCACCACCAGCTCGGCGGTGTCGGCGTCGATGCTCTGCGTCAGCGTCGCCATGACGCCCATGCGCATCAGCGCCTTGACCACTTCGCCGCCACGGGCGGCCATGCGGTTGGCAAGTTCCTGCACGGTGATGGTTTCCGGCACCACCACGTCGCGCACCACGCGCTCCCCGCCCGAACGGAGGCGGGCGAGTTCCTGCTGGCGGCGCTCACGCTCCCGGGCGCGGCGGACGCTGGCGAGCGAGCGGGAGCGCTCGTCCTCGCCCTCGATCGCGGCGTTGACGTCGATGCGGCCAGTGTTGCGGCGGTCGACCGGGGTGAGGGTCTTCTTCGGCGGCGGCACCACGGCCTTGCGGATGCCACCGGGGCCGGGTGGGCCACCGGGGCGGCGGACCGGGCCACGGCGGTCGTCCTCCTCCTCGCCGCGCGGACGCAGCGAGAGGCGGGCACCAGGGGTGCCGGGGGCGGCGGCCGGCGCGCCGC
>CAIMOR010000145.1 GCA_903843125.1 uncultured Rhodospirillales bacterium | reverse complement strand
GTGCCGTCCAATGCCGTGCTGCCGGCAACGGCGACCTTGTAGGCGTAGCCCTTGGTGCCGGTGCCGCTGGTCAGCGTGGGCGTATTGGTGCCGGCGTTCCAGGTGCCCTGGTAGACCACGGCGCCGAGCAGGGAGGCCGGGATCTGCGTGGTCGGCACCTTGCCGCTGCCGTCCAGCGCCGCGTAGCCGTTGGCGGCGCCCTTGTTGGCGGTGCTCTCGGCGCCGCTGACATCGGCAACGGCAAGGGTGACCGCGCCGGTGCGACCGGCGACGCTGGTGACGCCGCTGCCATAGCCCTGCGACTTCACCCAGGCCGTGGTGGCGATGGCCGTTGAGTTGTCCGCCGTGGGCGCGGTGACGCCACGGACCAGGCCGCTGCCCTGGGCGCCCAGTTGCAGGTCGGCATTCGTCGCGCTGCCGGCGCCATAGACCAGCGCCGCCGTGGTGCCCGTGGCGGCGCGGATGCCGACGAAGTTCACCGGGTTGGCGCCGGTGGCGTCCAGCTTCAGGGTCAGGCCGCCATTGCTGCTGGCCTGGATGCCGCCGGCGCCCTTGTCGGCCAGCAGCAGCGCCACGTTGGCGTCGGCGCCCTGGGCCTGGATGCTGGCGCCGCCGCCGGTCGCCGCACCGGTGATCAGCACGCGGTTGCCGGTGGAAACCGGCGTCGCCACCTCCAGCGCATGGGCCGCCGGCGCACCGCCGAAGGTCAGGCCGCCGCTGCTGGTGGCGCGCATCACCTCCACGCCGCCGGCGCTGGCGGCGAAGGTGTTGCCGGTGGGCAGGAACAGGCCGGTGTTGGTGCTGCCCACCGCCAGGCCGGGGCGGGCGGCGCTGCCCGGCGGCGTACCGGTGGCCAGCACTCCGTTGCTGCTGCTGTTCTGCAGCGGGCCGGTCACGCCCTCCAGCAGTGGCGGGGTGCCGAGGTAGACGGCATTGGCTGCGTTGGTGCCGCTGTCGGCGATGAAGATGGCGGCGGAGCTGTTGCCCTGGCTGTTGAAGTTGACGCAGCGCAGCGCGAAGATGTCCAGCCGGTTGCCGTATTGCTCAACCCGGATGGCGTTGTCCTGCACCAGGTCGCAGCGCAGGTTGCCGATCTGCAGGCGGCAGCTGGGCGCGCTGACGCGGATGCCGACAGCGCCGGCGATGGGCGTCCCGGCGGATCCGAAGGCCTGGCCCTGCGTGGTCAGGCTGTCGATCAGCCCGTCGGTGCCGGCACCTTCGACCAGCACGCCGTACTGCACGAAATCGGCATAGGCCTGGCCAATGTAGAACTTTGTGGTCACCCCCGCGGTACCGCCGGAAAAGCGGAACATGCTGCGCACGCCGAACACGAAGGCCTGGTCGATGAAGGCGCCGTCCGAGCGGCGGAACAGCATGGCGTCGCAGTTCGCCTGGGCGTAGGCCATGACGTAGGCGTTGGTGGTGCTGAACGGCCAGAAGTGGATGCTGCGCAGCCGCGGCACGTCGTAGCAGTCGTCGATCTCGACGCCGGTGGTGAAGATCTGGCCGCGCAGCCGGTGGATGTCGAGCCGGCCCGAGTTGTCGCAGTAGATGCCCTTGTTGATCGAGCACAGGAAGACGTTGTGGATGTCGACGCCGCCGAGGCAATCCTGGATGCGGATCAGATAGTCGTAGCCGGTCGGCGCCCAGCTGGCGTTCTGGGTTGCCGAGTGCACCTGGTAGAAGGCGATGTCGGCAATGCCGCCGCCGCGCGCCGCGGTGCCGGTGAAGGTGATCGGCGTGAAGCCGGTGGTGTCCACCTTCAGCCAGGTGCCGTTGCCCGGGCTGGGCCCTTCGACGAAGCCCTGACCCTGCAGCCTGACCGCGACGCTGCCGATGCTGATGGCCGAGGCGATGCGGTAGGTGGCGGCCGCGAACTCCAGCACGCCGCCACCCTTGCTGGCCAGGTCCGTGATGGCGGCCTGGATCGCGGGCGCGTCGTTGGTGGTGCCGTCGCCCTTGGCGCCGTAGTCGCGGACATGGGCGCTGCGGCCGCCCAGCACGGCGCCGCGCAGCTGCGCCACCGTGGCCTTGTTGGTGATCAGGCTGGCGCCGCTGGTCTGCACCAGGGCGGTTAGGTCGGTGTCGGCTGGCGAGGTCGCCGCCGGCAGTTCGCTGATGCGTGCGTCGGGCATGGGGCTCCGTTCCGGGCGAAATGCGAAAGGCCGGCGCGGACTGGGTCCGGCCGGCCTGGGGCTTTGGCGGTGAGGGGAGGGGAAGCTAGGACTGCTTCAGCCCGCTGCCGGTTTCCAGCAGCAGGTTGTTGTCGTCCTCCTGCAGCAGGAACTGCAGGTCCGGCCCGACATTGAACGCGTAGGAGGTGGCCACCAGCGACGCGACGCTGCCATCCTGCGCATGGATGCGGTAGCTGTTGCCCAATGGCGGGGCGGCCAGGATGGCGCTGGCGCTGCCGCCAATGACCGGGGCGGTGATGGCCGGCGGCACCAGCACGCCATTGGTGTCGTAGACGCCGAACACCACGCTGCTGACCGCGCCCGTCACCTGCGCCGAAACCGGGATGGAACCGCCCACCACGATACCGGCCGCCAGCGGCGCCAACACGATGGTCCGTACGATGGCGCTGATCGACTGGTTGACCGTGAAGTTGAACAGCGCGTTGCGCACCGTGGCCAGCGCGCCGACCACACCATCCAGCGTGACGCCGGTGCCCAGCACCGGGCCGGAGCGGATCGGCAGCAGCGCCATGGCGTCCGCGGTCTGCAGCAGCATCAGGTCGCCGGCGTGCAGCTTGGCGGCGACGGTGGCGAAGTAGCCGGTGGCGGAGACCGTGGCGCGGGTATCCGTGGTCACGTAGTGCCACATGGTGAAGCCGTTGCTTTCGATCAGCGCGGCGAAGGTGGCGGTGGAAAAGGCCATGGGCGTGCCTCGGCGTTGCGGCCCGCCGGTGCGGCGCGGCCAGGGGAGGGGAGGGGCGAACGCGTTGCGCCGCGCGCACCTGGGCGGGTGCGGCGGCGGGAGCGGCGGGGCTGCGGGATGAAGCGGGCAAGGTTCGCCCGCTGGCTTGGTCGGGATAACTGAACATATTCCTATAGTCAAGGGAAAATGCACCTAGCCGAGATCGGCGCCTGCGCTGCTATTCTGCCGGGCCTGCCCGCCTGGAACTTGTGATGCGCCGATTGCTGCTGCTTGCCCTGCTGCTCCCGAGCCTGCTCGTGCCGGGCCACGCCGAGGCGCAGCCGGTGCTGAACGTGTACAACTGGACCGACTACATCGACCCGCGGGCGATCGAGCGCTTCCAGCAGGAAACCGGCATCCGCGTGCGCTATGATGTCTACGACAGCCTGGAGACGCTGGAGGGCAAGCTCTCCGCCGGGCGGTCTGGCTACGACGTGGTGGTGCCGAGCAGCGAGCCGACCTTCGCTCGCCTGGTCCGGGCCGGCGCATTGCGGCCGCTGGACCCAAGCCGTATCCCCAACCTGGCCAACCTGGACCCGGCGTTGATGGCTCGGGTAGCGGCGATAGACCCCGGCAACCGGCATGGCGCGATCTACCTGTGGGGCACGGTAGGGCTGGGATTCCGGGCCGACCGCGTGGCCGCCCTGGCGCCCGATGCCGCCGGTGCCGGCCTCGACCTGCTGCTGAAGCCGGAGAACGCCCGCCGTCTGTCCCGCTGCGGCCTGGCCGTGATGGACAGCCCGACCGACGTGCTGCCGACCGTGCTGCGCTGGCTGGGCAGGGACCCCGACAGCGGCGCGCCGGAGGATCTGCGGGCGGCCGAGCAGGCGCTGCTTGCGATCCGCCCGCAGCTGCGCGCCATCCCCGGCAGCGGCGCCCTGGTGGACATGCTGGCCACCGGCGAGATCTGCGCTGCGCTGACCTATTCCGGCGACGTCATCCAGGCCGGCGCCCGCGCCCGCAGCGGCGTGGTGCTCAGCTACGCCACGCCCGCAACCGGCGCGCACCTGTCCTTCGACATGCTGGCGATACCAGCTGATGCGCCGAACCCTGAGGCAGCTCAGGCCTTCATCGACTTCCTGCTGCGGCCGGCGGTGATGGCCGTCGTCACCAGCACGGTACGCTACCCCAATGCAGTGCCTGCGAGCCGCGCCCTGGTCGACCCGGCGGTGCGCGATGACCCCAACGTCTACCCGCCGCCGGACGTGCTGGCCCGCGCCTTCATCCCGGGCACGCCGCCCGCCGCGGTTGAACGCGCGCGCAACCGGCTGTGGAGCCGCTTCAAGGCCGGGCGTTGAGCGTGCTGCTTGCGCTGGAGGGTGTCAGCAAGCGCTTCGGCGCCACGCAGGCGCTGGATGGCCTGTCGCTGACGGTGGAACGGGGCGAGTTCGTGGCGCTGCTCGGCGGCTCGGGGTCCGGCAAGTCCACGCTGCTGCGCGTCGTCGCAGGCTTCGAGGCGCCGGATGCCGGGCGTGTGCTGCTGGATGGTGCGGACCAGGCCGGCGTGGCGCCGCCGGCGCGGCCCTGCGCCATGGTGTTCCAGAACTACGCGCTGTTCCCGCATCTCAGCGTCTTCGACAACGTGGCCTATGGGCTGCGGCGCGAAGGCCTGCCAAAGCTGGACATTGCCGCGCGGGTACAGCAGGCGCTGGACATGGTGGGGCTGGAGGCGATGGCTGCGCGCCGGCCGCATCAGCTTTCAGGCGGCCAGCGGCAGCGCGTGGCACTGGTACGCGCACTCGTAAAACGTCCGCCGCTGGTGCTGCTGGACGAGCCGCTCGGCGCGTTGGACGCGGCGCTGCGCGAGGCCACCGGCCAGGAGCTCCGCGCGCTGCAGCGCGCCACCGGCGCGGCCTTCGTCATGGTCACGCATGACCAGGCCGAGGCGCTGGCCCTGGCCGACCGCGTGGCGGTGCTTGAGGCAGGCCGGCTGGTGCAATGCGCCCCGCCGCAGGAGCTGTATGAGCGCCCGGCCACGCGCTTCGTCGCCGGCTTCCTCGGCGGCGCCAACGTGCTGGAAGGCGTTGTCGGCGCCGATGGTTTGGTCCAGTGTCCGGCCGCCGGCTGCACGCTGCGGCTGGATGCACCGGCCTTGCCCGGAACCCGCCTGGCCGTGGCGTTGCGGGCGGAACGCATCGCGCTGGCTGCCGAGGGCGAGGTGCCGGCCGAGAACGCCGCGACCGGCGTAGTGCGCGGCGCGACCTATCAGGGTGCCGGCTGGCTCTGCACCGTGGCGCTGGCTGGTGGCCAGAGCCTGCGCGTTCTGGTGCCGGCGGACCGCGCCGCGCCGCCCCTCGGCGTGCCGGTGCTGCTGCACTGGGCCGCCAGCGCCAATATCCCGCTAGCCGATTGATGCTGCGTGCCATCCCCTTCGGCTGGCTGTTGGCCTTCGTGGCGCTGCCCTGCCTGCTGCTGCTGGCCATCGCCTTCGCCGCCCCGGCCGAGGGCGTGCCGCCCTTCGACTGGCGGACGCCGAGCCTGGACGCCTGGACGACGCTGACCGAGGACAGCTTCTACCTGGCCGCCTTCCTGCGCAGCCTGCGCGTGGCCTTGCTGACCGCCACGCTGTGCCTGGCCCTGGCGCTGCCGATGGCCTTGGCCCTGGCTCGCGCCCCCGCGCGCTGGCAGCCGGCCCTGGTGCTGGCGGTGCTGCTGCCGTTCTGGACCGGCTTCCTGCTGCGCATGGCGGCGTGGATCGGCCTGCTGCGCGACCAGGGCTGGCTCAAT
>CAIMOR010000144.1 GCA_903843125.1 uncultured Rhodospirillales bacterium | reverse complement strand
TGCTGAGCCGCACCGCCGACTGCCTGTTCTGGCTGGCGCGCTACATGGAGCGGGCCGGCAACATCGCCCGCGGCCTGGAAGTCGCCTCCCGCATGGCCAGCGTCGCCGGCGACGAGGCCGGCGAGGCCGAGGTCTGGCGCAGCCTGCTGGTCGCCGCCGGCTGCGACGAGGGCTTCTTCGAGAAGCAGGACCGCGCCACCCAGGACACGGTGGTCCACTGGCTGGTGTTCGACCAGGAAAACCCCTCGGCCATCGCCTCCTGCCTGGCTGCCGCGCGCAGCAACGCGCGCAGCGTGCGCACCGCGCTGACGGTCGCGATGTGGTCGAGCCTGAACGACACCTGGAACGAGCTGCGCGCCATGTCGGTGGCGCAGATCGAGGGCGAGAAGCTGCCCGGCTTCCTGGAATGGGTGCGCGAGCGGGTACTGCTGTTCAACGGCGCCGCGCACGACACCATGCTGCGGGATGAGGCCTGGCGGTTCGTCCACCTCGGCACCATGCTCGAACGCGCCGACTGCACCGCCCGCCTGTTGGACGTGCGGCACGAGATCCTGGCGCCGGAGACCGATGGTGTCGTTGCCCACGCCCAGTGGCAGGCCCTGCTGCGCTCGGTTTCCGCCGGCCGGGCGTATCAATGGGTTTATCGCGACCGGCTGCAGCCGCGGAAGATCGCGGAGTTGCTGATCCTGCGCCCGGAACTGCCGCGCAGCCTGATGGCCTGCCATTCCGAGGTGGCGAAGACGCTGGATGCCATCGCCAAGGGGCAGGGGGGTCGCTCCGGCGAATGCCACCGCCTGGCGGGGGAAATGCAGGCCAAGCTGAATTTCGGCCGCATCGACAGCATCCTGACCGGCGGGCTGCACGAGTTCCTGACCGGACTGATCGAGCACACCGCCCAGCTCGGCGCCGAGATCGAGGGTTTCTACATCCGTCCCTAGGTCAGTGCCGGCCCCGGCCTGCCCCGGAACGCGGGGCGCCGCACGCGGAAACCCGGGCGGCCGCACTGGATTCCCGGCGGAAGCGGTGCATATTCGCCCCGACGATGATGGGGGAAGCGGCAATGCTGCATCGCAGGGGGCTGGTCGGCGGCTTGATGGCGGCGCCGTTGGTGGCCCGGGCCCAGCCCGGCTGGCCCAGTCGCCCGATCCGCCTCGTCGTGCCGTTCGGGCTGGGTGGCTCGGCCGATGTCGCCGGACGCTTCCTGGCCGAACCGCTGTCGAACGCGCTCGGCCAGCCCGTCATCATAGAGAACCGGCCCGGCGCCGGCGCGGTCATCGGCACCGAGGCCGTGGCCAAGGCGACCGATGGCCACACCATTCTGCTGATGTCCAACACCCACACCGCCAACGAGACTCTGCTGCCCAACCGCCCCTACGTGCTGCTGCGGGACCTGCGCCCCGTTGCCGCGGTCAACGTCGCCTATCACGTGCTGGCGGTGCATCCGTCGCTGGGGGTGAAGACGGTGGCGGAGCTGATCGCCAAGGCCAAGGCGGCGCCGGGCAGCATTGACTTCGCCAGCTCCGGCCCCGGCACGCCCTACCACATTGCCGGCGAGGTATTCTGCGGCATGGCCGGCATCAGCATGAACCACATCCCGTTCCGCGGCTCGAACGAGGCGCGCACCGCGCTGATCTCCGGCCAGGTGCCGGTGATGTTCGACGCCATCCCGACCATGCGCGAGCAGATCACCGGCGGCCGTGTGCTCGGCCTGGCCACCACCGGCCCCACCCGCAACCCGCTGATGCCGGAACTGCCGACGGTGGCCGACACGGTGCCGGGGTACCAAGCAGAAATCTGGCTCGGCCTGATGGCGCCGACGTCATTGCCGGACGAAGCGGTGGAACGCCTGCACGCCGAGGTGAACCGCATTCTGGCGCTGCCCGCGACGCAGCAGGCCCAGGCCCGTGCCGGCGCCCAGCCCATGCCGATGGGCATCACCGAGTTCGGCAGCTTCATCGCGCGGGATATCGCCCGCCAGCGCGAGTACATCCGCATGGCCGGGATCTCCGCGCAATGACGCCCCGCCGCCCGCTGCTGGCCGCGCTGCTGGCCGCGCCCGCCCTGCATGCCCAGCCTGCGCCCTGGCCGTCCCGTCCCATCCGCATCGTCGTGCCTTTCGGCCTCGGCGGCGCCGCCGATGTTGCCGCGC
Organism: uncultured Rhodospirillales bacterium; assembly: GCA_903843125.1. Classification (GTDB taxonomy): domain Bacteria; phylum Pseudomonadota; class Alphaproteobacteria; order Acetobacterales; family Acetobacteraceae; genus CAIMOR01. The sequence goes on along the minus strand of CAIMOR010000144.1, from coordinate 26,032 downwards.
GCTACGTCGCGGAACCGCTCTCCCAGGCGCTTGGCGTGCCCGTCGTTATCGAGAACAAGCCCGGTGCCGGCGGCCTCATCGGCACCGACATGGTCGCCAAGGCGGCGCCGGACGGTTACACGCTGGTCACGCTGGGCAACACGGCGGCGGCCAACGAAACGCTGCAACCGCAGCGCGGCTATGTGCTGCTGCGCGACCTCACCGGCGTCGCGCCGATCAACCTGGCCAACAACGTGCTCGCGGTGCATCCCAGCGTGCCGGCCGAGACCTTGCCGCAGCTGATCGCCCTGCTGAAGCGGGAGCCGGGCAAGTGGAACTATGCCCATAGCGGCCCCGGCACGCCCTACCACCTGGCCGGCGAAATGCTGAAGCACATGGCCGGCGTCGACATGGTCGCGGTCGGCTTTCGCGGCTCCAACGAGGCCCGCACCGCGCTAATCAGCGGCCAGGTGCCGATCATGTTCGACGGCATCCCCAGCATGGCGCCGCAGATCGCCGGCGGCCGGGTGCGTGGCCTGGCCACCACCGGCGCTCGTCGCGACGGCTTCCTGCCCAACCTGCCGACGGTGGCGGAGACGGTGCCGGGCTTCGAATACCCGATCTGGGTCGGCCTGATGATGCCGGCGGCAACACCTCGCCCGATCGTCGAACGCCTGCATGATGCGGTGACGCAGGTCATGGCGAGCAATGCCGGCCGCGCCGCCATGCAGCGGATGGGGGCGGAATCCCTGGTGATGACGCTGGCGGAATACGACGCGCTGCTTGCCCGCGACGTCGAGATGCTGGGCCGGTTGGTGCGCGAAGCGGGGATCAAGGCGGAATGACGATGTTCACCCTGAACGGCAAGTCCGTGGTCGCCGAGGTGCCGGAAGGCACCAGCCTGCTGCATGCGCTCCGCGGCCCGCTCGGCCTCTCCGGCCCGCGGTTCGGCTGCGGCGACGAGAAGTGCGGCAGCTGCATGGTGCTGGTGGCCGGCGTGCCCAGCTTCGCCTGCACGCTCGGCGTGGAGGCAGTCGCCGGCAAGCATGTCGTTACCTCCGAAGGCCTCGGCACCATGGCGGCGCCGCACCCGCTGCAGGCCGCCTTCCTGGCGGAACAGGCCGGGCAATGCGGCTGGTGCCTCTCGGGCATCCTCGTCAGCGCCAGTGCGCTGCTGGCGCAGAACCCGGACCCCAGCGAGGACGCCATCCGCCGGGCGCTGGACCCGCACCTCTGCCGCTGCGGCAGCCACAACCGGATCATCCGCGCGGTGCAGCGGGCGGCGCGGGAGATGCGGGCATGAGCACCACGTCGTCGTCCGGCTTCGCCCACACCACCCCGGTGGACCCCAGCAAGCCGAAGCTGCCCGGCAGCCTGAACGTCAATCGCCGCCTGTCGCAATGGCTGCGCTTCAGGGCGGATGGCGTGGTGGAGGTGCATCCCGGCAAGGTCGAGATCGGCCAGGGCATCCTGACCACGCTGGGCCAGATCGCCGCCGATGAGCTGGACGTGGACTTCGCCCGCATCCACCTGGTCGCCGCCAGCACCCCGGCCAGCCCGGATGAAGGCGTCACCAGCGGCAGCCTCTCCACCCAGGACAGCGGCAGCGCCATCCGCCACGCCTGCGCCGACGCCCGCCGTATTTTCCTCAGCGTCACCTCCCAACGCACCGGCGTGCCGATCGAGAGCCTGGTGGTGCGCGACGGCGCCTTTCACGGCCCGCAGGGCGAGGCCGGCAGTTACTGGCAACTGGCCAACGCGGACCTGCTTGACGTCGAAGCCTCGCCCGATGCCAGGCCGAAGCCGATCGAGGCGCGGCGCCAGGTCGGCATTTCCACGCCGCGCGTCGATCTGCCTGAGAAGGTCTTCGGCACCGGGCGCTACGTGCACGACCTGCGCCTGCCCGGCATGCTGCACGCCCGCGTCGTTCGCCCTGCCGCCCGCGCCGCCACGCTACTGGCCACGCCAGTCGCGCCGGCAGGCGTGCAGCTGGTGCGCGACGGCAGCTTCCTCGCCGTGCTGGCGCCGACCGAATGGCAGGCCGAGGCCGCCGCTGCGCGCGTTGCGGCCCGCGCCGAGTGGCAAGCGAGCGATACCCTGCCCGAACAGGCCCGGCACGCCGACTATCTGCGCGAAGCCGGCGCCCGCGGCGAACGCACGGAAGTCGCCCGCCGGGAGGACCCCGGCCCGGCCGTGGCGCGTACCGTGAAGCGCAGCTTCTTCCGGCCCTTCCTGGCCCACGCCTCCATCGGCACCAGCTGCGCGGTGGCGCAATGGCAGGGCGATACGGTGACGATCTGGTCGCATACCCAGGGGCCCTACAACCTGCGCGCCGATGTCTCCCGCACGCTGCGGACCACGGAAGACAAGGTGCTGATCCACCACATGGAAGGCGCCGGCTGCTACGGCCACAACGGCGCCGACGACGTGGCGCTGGAGGCCGCGCTGATCGCCCGCGCCGTGCCTGGCGTGCCGGTGCGCCTGTTGTGGAGCCGCGCGGAGGAACTCGGCTGGGGCCCGTTCAGCTCGGCGATGCTGGTCGACATCGAAGCCGACGTCGCCGCCGATGGCACGCTGGCACGCTGGCGCAGCAACATCATCAGCAACGGCCATTCCGGCCGCCCCGGCCGCTCGCCGATCCCGGTGTTGCTGGCCGCGTCGCAACTGGCGGACCCCTTCCCGGTGGTGCCCAGCGTCAACCCGCCCATGGCCGGCGGCGGCGGCGCCCCGCGCAACGGCATCCCGTACTACCGCATCCCCAAGCTGGACGTGCAGACGACGCGCCTGCTGGAAATGCCCATCCGTAGCAGCGCCCTGCGCGGCCTGGGCGCCACGCTGAACGTCTGGAGCATCGAGAGCGTGCTGGACGAGTTGGCCGAGGCCGCCGAAGAGGACCCGGTGGCCTACCGCCTGCGCCATCTGGAGGACCCGCGCGCCCGCGCCGTGCTGCAGAAGTGCGCGGACATGTGCGGCTGGTCCACGCGCAGCAAGCGCGAGGGCTGGGGCATCGGCATCGCCTTCGCCCGCTACAAGAACACCGGCGCCTACGCCGCCGTCGCCGCCGAGATCGAGGCGAAGGAGCGGGTGTTCTGCCGTCGCCTCTGGGTGGCCGGAGACGCCGGCGAGATCGTCAACCCCGATGGCGTGGTCAACCAGTTCGAAGGCGGCGCCATCCACGGTGCCAGCGTCGCGCTGCTGGAGCAGGTGACCTTCGACCGCCGCACCATCACCAGCGACAACTGGGACGGCTACCGGGTGCTGCGCTTCACCGAAGTGCCCGCGGTGGAAGCCGCCATGCTGAACCATCCGGAGGCGCCCTTCCTCGGCGCCGGCGAGGCCAGCATGGCCCCCACCATCGCCGCCATCGCCGCCGCCATCCACGACGCGCTGGGCATCCGCCCGCACGCACTCCCCTTCACGCCGGAGAACCTGGCATGACCCTTCGCCTCTCCCTCGCCTGCACCATGTCCGACCGTACGCGACCGATCCTGGAAGGCCGCGTGACCATCCCGGGCATCGAGCTGCACCAGGTGCCGTGCGAGCCGGAGGACATGTTCCGCCGCGCATTGAACGAGAAGGACTTCCAGGTTACGGAGCTCTCGATGGGCTCGCACATCACCACCACCGCCCGCGGAGATGCGGCCTACACCGCCATCCCGATCTTCCTCTCCCGCGCCTTCCGCCACAGCGCCATCTACATCCGCACCGATCGTGGCATCCGTACCGCGGCCGACCTGGCCGGCCGCACCATCGGCATTCCGGAATACCAGCAGACCGCGGCGCTGTGGGTGCGCGGCTTCCTGCGCGAACACTACGGCGTGGACACGCGCGGCATCGCCTGGCGCACCGGGCAGGAACGCATCGCCATCACCCTGCCGCCCGGCCACAACGTGCAGCCGCTGGGCAAGCCGCTGGAAGCCGCGCTGGAAGCCGGCGAGATCGATGCCTTCATCGGGCCGCGCCCGCCGGCCTGCTACCTGAACCGCAGCGCCCCGGTGGATCGCCTCTACCCGGACTACATGCGCGAGGAGATAGCCTGGCACCAGGCCAGCGGCTTCTTCCCCATCATGCATTGCGTCGCCATCCGCAAGGACGTGGCCGAGCAGCACCCCGAGGTTCCGCTGGCGCTGTTCAAGGCGTTCACCCAGGCGCGCAACCTGGCCCTGCATGACCTGAAGCAGGTGAACTTCCTGCGCGTCGCGCTGCCCTGGATCGCCACCGCTGCCGAGGAGCAAGCCAAGCTGATGGGTGGCGACCCCTGGCCCTACGGCTTCCAGCGCAACCGCGATGAAGTCGCGGCCATGATCCGCTATGCGCTTGCCGATGGCCTGGTGACCAACCCGATCCAGCCGGAAGACCTGTTTCATCCATCAATCTACCAGGAAGTTGCCTGATGCTTCGTCGCTCGCTGCTCGCCACCCTCGCGCTGCCGGCCATCGCCCGCGCGCAATCCAGCTGGCCGAATGGGCCGGTGCGCATCGTGGTACCCTTCGCGCCCGGCGGCTCCACCGATGCGGTCGCCCGGCTGGCGTCCGCCGGCATGACCGGCCGCCTCGGCGTGCCGGTCGTGGTGGAGAACAAGTCCGGCGCCGCCAGTTCCATCGGCGCCGATGCCGTGGCCAAGGCCAAGCCTGATGGCCAGACCTGGCTGCTGACCTTCGACAGCCACGCCACCATGCCGGCGCTGCTTGGCCATCTGCCCTTCAACCTCACCGGCGACCTGGACCCGGTCATGCTGATCGGCGGCGCGCCCTATGTCATCGCCTGCAAGGCCGACAAGCCCTATCGCACCGCCGCCGACCTGATCGCCGCGGCGAAGGCGACACCCGATGGCGTCAGCTACGGCAGCACCGGCAACGGCACCATCGGCCACCTGGCGATGATTTTGCTGACCGGCCGCCAGGGCGTGAGCATGACGCACCTGCCGTACCGCAGCGGCGGCCTGGCGGTGAACGACGCGGTTGCCGGCCACATCGACTGCATGATCGGCAGCGCCGCGCTGGTGGCGCCGCACATCGCCGGCGGCCTGCTGCGCTCGCTGCTGCAGTTCGGCGAAACCCGCCTGCCGCAGCTGGCGCAGACACCGACGGTGGAGGAAGCCGGCTTCGGCAAGCTGGACGCGGTGGCCTGGTGGGGCGTCTTCGCGCCGCACGGTACGCCGGCCGACATCGTGGCGAAGATGTACGCGGCACTGAAGGCAACCTTCAACGAGCCGCGCATCCGCGAGCAGATGGAAGGCACCCAGCAGGCCAAGCTGGACCTGGGCGATGGCAACGTCCTGCGCCCGTTCCTCGACCGCCAGATCGAGACCTGGAGCCGCGTGGTGCGCGACAACAACGTCAAGGCGGATTAGCCGGGCGCTGCGCGGTAGCCTTGCCAGCCCTTGGCGCGCAACTCGCACGCCGGACACTCGCCGCAGCCGAACCCCCAGGCGTGCGCGTGCGAGCGGTCGCCGCGGTAGCAGCTGTGGCTCTCCGCCCGTACCAGTTCCACCAGCGCCGCGCCGCCCAGTTGTTCCGCCAGGTGCCAGGTCGCCGCCTTGTCCAGCCACATCAGCGGCGTGTGCAGCACGAAGCGCGCCTGCATGCCCAGGTTCAGCGCCACCTGCATGGCCTTCACGGTATCGTCGCGGCAGTCCGGGTAGCCGGAGTAATCCGTCTCGCACACGCCAAGGACGATGTGCTTCAGCCCGCGCCGGTACGCCAGCGCTGCCGCGAAGGCCATGAACACCAGATTGCGCCCGGGCACGAAGGTATTGGGCAATCCATCCGCCTGCATCGTGATCTCGGTCTCGCGCGTCAGCGCGGTCTCGGAAAGCGCGCCCAGCGCCGCAAGCTCCAACGTGTGGTCGAGGCCAAGCCGTGGTGCCCAGCGGGGAAACTCCCGCAGCAGCCGTGCGCGCAGCGCGTCGCGGCAGGCCAGCTCAACCACATGCCGCTGGCCGTAGTCGAAGCCGAGCGTCTCCACCCTGCCGAAGCGCTCCAGCGCCCAGGCCAGGCAGGTCGCGCTGTCCTGGCCGCCGCTGAACAGCACCAACGCCGTCTCCGTGGTGGGCGGCTGGTGCAGCCCGCCGCGCGTGCCCGCGCTCCGGTCATCGAACGCACTCATTGCAACGCCTCCGTTGCCCATTGCCCAGCCTCGGCCACCACCGCATCGGCATCACTGGCCAATGCCCGCGCCGCGTCCAGCAGCGCCGGCGTCCCGCTGTTGCCGATCGCAATCGCCACGTTGCGCACGAAGCGGTTGCGCCCGATGCGCTTCACCGCGCTGCCGCTGAACCGCGTGCGGAACGCCGCGTCATCCAGCGCTGCCAGCTCGGCCAGGCCTGGCGCCCCAGCGCCCGCGAGCGCCGGCTCAGCATGGGCGCGGGCGAACTTGTTCCACGGACACACCGCCAGGCAGTCGTCGCAGCCATAGATCCGGTTGCCCATCGCGCGGCGGAACTCCTGCGGGATCGGCCCCGCATGCTCGATGGTCAGGTAGGAAATGCAGCGGCGCGCATCCAGCCGATACGGCGCCGGGAAGGCCCGCGTCGGGCAGATATCCAGGCAGGCGCTGCAGGTGCCGCAATGGTCATGCTCGGCCTCATCGGGCGGCAGCGCCAGCGTGGTGTAGATCTCGCCGAGAAACAGCCAACTGCCATGCGCGCGGCTGACCAGGTTGGTGTGCTTGCCTTGCCAGCCGAGGCCGGCGTGTTGCGCCAACGGCTTCTCCGCGACCGGCGCGGTATCCACGAAGACCTTCACGTCGCCGCCGAAGCGCGCGAGCATCCAGCGCGCCAACGCCTTCAGCCGGCGCTTCACCACGTCGTGGTAGTCGCGGCCCTGCGCATAAACGCTGATGGCGCCGCGTTCCCGTTGCGCCAGCACGGCCAGCGGGTCTTCGTCGGGTCCGTAGTTCAGCCCCAGCGCCACCACGCTCGCCACCTCGGGCCACAGCGCCTTCGGCTGCGCACGCTGCTCAAGCCGCTCGGCCATCCAGGCCATCCCGCCATGCCGCCCGGCTTCGACGAAGGCGTTCAGCCCGGCGCGTACGCTGTCCGGCAGCACCGCCTCGGCAAAGCCCACCGTGGTGAAGCCCAGCCGCAGCGCCTCGGCCTTGATGTCAGCCGCGGCCGCGATAGCCGGGCACCTCCTGCGGCGGAATCCAAACGCCCTCCGGCGCTGGCCCGGTCTGGAAGAACACGTCGATCGGAATGCCGCCACGTGGATACCAATAGCCGCCGATCCGCAGCCACGCCGGCTTCGCCGCCGCGACCAGCCGCCGACCGATGCCCACCGTGCAATCCTCGTGGAAGGCGCCATGGTTGCGGAAGGCGGTCAGGAACAGCTTCAGGCTCTTGCTCTCCACCAGCAGCGCATCCGGTACGTAGTCGATGACCAGATGGGCGAAGTCCGGCTGCCCCGTCATTGGGCAGAGCGAGGTGAACTCCGGCGCGGTGAAGCGCACGCAATAGGCCACGCCCGGCTGCGGGTTCGGCACCGTCTCCAGCACCGCGGCCTCGGGTGTCGCGGGTTGCTGCGTCGCGTGGCCCAGCAGCGTCAGGCCGGAAACATCGGTGGTCATGGCGCGTCCTCTGCCCATGCGGCGGCCAGCGCCGCGGCTTCCCCGGCGAAGCGGCCCGCCAAGATGGCCCCGCGCAGCCGCCGCGTCAGCATCTGGTAGTAATGCACATTGTGCCACGTCAGCAGCATCGGCCCGAGCATTTCCTCGGCCTTGAACAGGTGGTTCAGGTAGGCGCGGGAATGCCGCGTACAGGTCACGCAGGAACAATCCGGGTCCAGCGCGCTGCCGTCGTCGGCGTGCCGCGCATTGCGCAGGTTCAGCGTGCCGCGGCTGGTATAGGCCCGCGCGGTGCGGCCGCTGCGGGTGGGGATCACGCAGTCGAACATGTCGATGCCGCGCGCCACGGCGCCGACGATATCGGCCGGCGTGCCGACCCCCATCAGGTAGCGCGGCCTGTCCGCCGGCATCAGTGGCATGGTGGTATCCAGGCAGGCGAACATCGCCTCCTGCCCCTCGCCCACGGCCAGGCCACCCACCGCATAGCCTTCGAAGCCGATCGCGGTCAGCGCCGCCACGCTTTCCGCCCTGAGCGCGGGGAAAACGCTTCCCTGGACAATGCCGAACAGTCCATGCCCCTCGCGCGGCTGGAACGCCGCACGCGACCGTGCCGCCCAGCGCATCGAAAGCCGCATGCTCGCGGCCGCGACCTCCTCGGTGGCCGGGAAGGGCGTGCATTCGTCGAAGCACATGGTCACATCGGCGCCCAGCAGGTGCTGGATCTCGATGCTGCGCTCGGGCGTCAGCCGATGCTTGCTGCCATCGACATGGCTGCGGAAGGTCACGCCGTCCTCGTCCAGCTTGCGCAGCTCGTTCAGGCTCATCACCTGGTACCCGCCGCTGTCGGTCAATATCGGCCCGTGCCAATCCATGAACCGATGCAACCCGCCCAGCCGCGCAATGCGCTCGGCGGTCGGCCGCAGCATCAGGTGGTAGGTGTTGCCCAGCACCATCCGTGCGCCGGTGCTGCGCACCGCATCGGCGGTCATCGCCTTCACTGTGCCGGCGGTGCCGACAGGCATGAACACCGGCGTCTCCACCTCGCCATGCGCGGTGTGCAGCGTGCCCGCCCGCGCCGCGCCATCCCGCGCCTGGGCGGTCCAATGCAGGGTCATCGTGCACGCTCCAGCAGGCTTGCATCACCGAACGAATAGAACCGATAGCCCCCGGCGATGGCGTGGGCATAGGCGGCGCGCATGCGCTCCACCCCGGCGAAGGCGGAAACCAGCATGAACAGCGTGCTTTTCGGCAAATGGAAGTTGGTCAGCAGCAGGTCGGCGCTGCGGAACACATGCCCCGGCAGCAGGAAGATATCGGTTGTGCCGCGGAACGCCCGCACCACGCCCTCGGCGTCGACGCAGCTTTCCAGCAGCCGCAGCGCCGTGGTGCCCAGCGCCACCACCCGCCCGCCGGCGGCGCGTGTGGCGTTGATGGCCGCCGCCGCTTCCGGCGAAACCTCGCCCCATTCGGCGTGCAGCGTCTGCGCCCGCACGTCGTCGCCGCGCAGTGGCAGGAACGTCCCGGCGCCGACATGCAGCGTCACGTTCACCAGGCCAACGCCGCGCGCCCGCACCGCCGCCAGCAACTCGGGCGTGAAGTGCAGGCTCGCGGTCGGCGCCGCCACGGCGCCCGGGCGCTGGGCGAACAGCGTCTGGTAGTCGGCCCGATCCGTCGCCAGCGGTCCGTCCGGGCGGGCGATGTAGGGCGGCAACGGCACCTCGCCGGCCGCCTCCAGCGCCAGGGCCAGCGCCGCCGGGTCGGCACCGAAATCGAACCGCACCGTGCCATCCTCGGCCCGTCCCACCACCCGCACCGCCAGTTGCGGCGCGCCCTCTATCTCCACCAGGTCCCCCACCCGCAGCCGCCGGGCGTTCTTCACCAACGCCTGCCAGATGCCGCCGCCCTCGTCGCGGTTCAGCACGATCTCCAGCCTGGCCGCGCCGCGCCGCGCCCGCAGCCGGGCCGGTATCACCCGCGTGTCGTTCGCCACCAGCAGGTCGCCGGCGCGCAGCAGGGTGGGCAGGTCCCGCACCCCAAGGTCCGCCAGCCCATCCCCCGCCACGTGCAGCAGCCGCGCCGCGTCGCGCGGCCGGGCCGGGGCCTGGGCCACCAGTTCGGCCGGCAGGGCGAAGTCGAAATCAGCGGTACGGAGCGGGGGCAGGGCAGTTGTCACAGCGGCCCGATAGCGCCCCCGCGCCGGCTGCGCTACCCCTGGCCGGCCCCGCCATGAGGACCCTGCCATGCACCGCCTGCTCGCGGCCCTGTTGCTCCTGTGCGCCGCCTTCGCTTCGCGTCCCGCCGCAGCCGAGGAATTCCTGGTCTGGGGCGACATGCCATACTGTCGCAACGTCGCCGACATCGCCACCTGCGACAGCCGGGAAGCCACCACCGCCCGCCTGGTCCGCGCCATGAACCGCACCGGCGTGCCGACCGCGATCTTCCTCGGCGACACCAAGGCCAGCCAGGAAGCCTGCGACCTGTTCCACACCGTGACCCGCCCGGCGGAGTATTTCGGCGCCTTCGACGGCGCCATGTTCTATGCGATCGGCGACAATGAATGGACCGACTGCGCCCGCCGCACCGTCGCCCCGGGCGGCTTGCCGCCGGTTGCGTCGCTGGCGCGGCTGCGAGAGGCCTTCTTCAGCCAGCCGCACAGCCTGGGCGCCCGGCCGCTGCCGCTCGACCGCCAGGCCAGCAGCGGCGTGGGCGTGGAGAACGCCCGCTGGCAGCAGGGCCAGGTGCTCTACGCCACGCTGCACATCCCCGGCGTCTTTACCGGGGTTGAGAACTTCCCCGGCGATCGTGCCGTGCTGGCCGAGATCGCCGCCGCCAACCTGGCCTGGCTGGACGCCGCCTTCGCCGCCGCCACCGAACGCCGGCTGCCGGTGCTGGTGCTGGCCTTCCAGGCGGACATGTGGCACCCCTGCCAGATGGAGCAGCACCGCGCCAAGGGCGTGGCCTGCACGCGCGAACCCTATGGCCGGCACGACGGCATCAATCGCCACGACGCCGCCTACGACTACCCCGGCTTCCTCGCCCGGCTGGCTGAACGCGCCGCGGCCTTCCAGGGCCAGGTGCTGCTGCTGCACGGTGACAGCCACACTTGGCTGGAGGACCGCAGCCCCGGGGACGGCCAGGGCGGCGTGATCCCCAACACCACCCGCTTCATGGTGCCCGGCGAGGACGACATGCAGGCCGTTCGGGTCCGCGTCACGCCCGGCGTGGCGCCCTACTTCACGTTCGAGCTCGTGACCCCCTGAACCCGAAGCGGCTAACGCTTCAGGAACATGGTGCCGCGGATCTCGATCACCACCAGCCCGTCCGCCACCCGGCGCCCGGTGATGCAGTGCTTGACGATGCCGCGGTCCGGCTTGCTGCGGCTGTGGGTCAGCTGCTCGATCCGTGCGGTCACGCCGATCTCGTCGCCCGGCCGCACCGGTGCCGGCCAGGTCACCTCGATCCCGCTGCCGCCCATCGAGACCTTGTGGAAGATCCCGCTGCGCAGCACCTGGCCGAAGCAGGCGCTCTGGGTGTGCAGGCCGCTGGCGATCAGTCCCCTGAAGACGCTGGCCTTGGCCGCCTCCGGGTCCACGTGGAAGGGTTGCGGGTCGAATTGCCGGGCGAAGTCCAGGATCGCCGCCTCGGTCATCACCAGGCTGCCGAAGTCGAACTCGTCGCCGACCGAGAGCTGGTCGAAGCTGTCCAGGCTGAAGGGCTGGCGCATGGCTACCTCAGCAGGTCCGCGGCGGCGCGCATCAGGATACCTTCGGGCGTCTTCAGCGCTTCGAGGATGCGGAAATGGTCGGCGTCCTTCACCGGCACCAACGGGCCAGCGCAATGCGCCTCGCTGCGGGCGGTGTGGTATTCGCGGCTCTGCCGGCGCAGCTCGGGCAGTTCGGCGGTGCCGAAGGCGACGGCGCAGGGCTTGCTCACCATCGGCAGCCGCAGCGGCGAAAGCGCGGCAACCTCCGCCTGGCTGAGCTGGACCGCGTCGTTCAGGGAGGTGTCGCGGATCGGCGCCAGCTCATAGATGCCCGAGATCGCCAGGCCGGCCGCGACACGCGGGTGCTTCAGCGCCATGCCGGTCAGGTGCCCGCCGGCGGACCAGCCGCTCAGCACCACCGGCCCGGCGATGCCGTGGCTGCTGCCGTTGGCGGCCAGCCAGTCGAGGCTGGCGCTGATCTCGTCGACGATATCGGTCAGCGTGGCCGTCGGCGCCAAGGTGTAGCCGGGCAGGGCGGCGGACCAGCCCATGGCCAGGGCACCGGCCATGAACGCGCCGAAATCCTCGCGCCGGTTGCGCTGCCAGTAGCCGCCATGGATGAACACCAGGCAGGGCGCATTCGGGTTGCCGCCGGGGAACAGGTCCCATTGCTGGCGCTGGCCTGGGCCATAGGCCAGGTCCAGATGGCCGGCATGGGCGGCGCGGAACACGGCGGCTTCCTCGTTGCGCACCGCGATGAGCTGCGGGCTGTCGGCCACGGCGCGACTGTTGTCGTAGGCCATGTCGCGGGCCGCTGGCGAGGCGGCCTGCCAGAAACTGGAATAGGGCTGGTAGGCCATGCGGCAACCTCCGGTCTGAACGGGATTCGGTAGCCGCCCCGGCCTGCCAGGGCAAGCGCAGGCCGGACCACGGGCGCTGCCCGACACATCGGTTGAGGATTTCCGGGTTTGATTCAACCGCCGATGTCGGCAAAGTGGTTGCAACAACAGCCTGGAAAAGCCGCCGCCATGACCGTCACCGCTCTTCGCCTCCTGACCCGGCTGCGGCGTTGCGGCCTCGGCGCGGCGCTGCTTACCGGCACGGCGCTGGCCTCGCCGGCGGCGGCGCAGTCCAGCTTCCTCGGCCTGGGCTACCTGGCGCCGACCGGCACGCCGTTGCTGACCGCCCAGGCCTCCACCGCGCTGGCCATTTCGGCCAACGGGCAGACGGTGGTCGGCTATTCCAGCGTACCGGACCAGCGCAACACCCCCGGCCCAGGCATCTTCGGCGACGTGGACAAGGCCTTCATCTGGACCGCCGGCAGCGGCATGCAGGGCATACCCTTCCTGTTCGTCCCGGCCATCGGCAGCGATTTTCCCACGGCAGCCCGCGCCACCGCGGTTTCGGCCGACGGCTCCGTAGTGGCCGGGTGGACCCGGACAGCGGAAACCCAAAGCGGGCAGGGGCCCGACACCCAGGCATTCCGCGCCGTGGGGGCGGTTGCCACGCCGCTGGGGTGGTTGCCCGGTGCCACGGCGCCGATGTTCCTGGTCCTGCATCCCCTGGTCTCGGCCGCCTTCGGCATCTCCGCCGACGGCAGCATCGTCGTCGGTTCCAGCTACAACAGCGACTCCGACGTGCAGGCCTTCCGTTGGACCAGCGGTGGCGGCATGGTTGCCCTGGCCTACCTGCCGGGTGCCAGCCCCGGTGGCTCCCAGGCCCAGGCCAACGCCATCTCGGCCGATGGCAGCACCATTGTCGGCTTTGCCAATTCGGCCGGCACGGGTCCGATCGGCTTCCAGGGCAACATCCAGGCGGCGGTCTGGAACGGCACCAACTTCGGCACCGTCACCGGCCTGGGCTTCCTGAACGGCACCGGCCAATACGAACTCTCGGTCGCCACGGCGGTCAGCGCCAATGGCGGCGTGGTCGCCGGCGTGGTCAACAACGATTCCAACAGCAACAGCCCGGTACTGCAGGCCTTCCGCTGGACAGCCGCCGGCGGCATGGCGGCGTTGCCGAGCCTGCCCGGCGCCGTCGCCGTGCCCTATGCGAGCCTGCCCGGCGGCACCCTGCCGGCCACCATCCTGCCGATGCCGCCCTACTACGCCGGCTCGGCCCCCGGCGGCGGCCTGTTCTTCTACACGACGGGCGGCAGTCTGCTTTCGGCCGCCTTTGCCATCACTCCGGACGGCAGCGCCATCGTCGGCACCGCCGCCGACAGCGCCAGCGTCCTGCAGGCGGTGCGCTGGAACAGCGCCGGCGTCGCCACGGTCAGCGGCCTGCTCAGCGCAGCCGGGGTAGCCACCACCGGCTGGGTGCTGAACACCGCCAACGGCATCGCCGTGGTGCAGAATGGCCAGCAGCAGATCATCACCGGCACCGGCACCATCGGCGGCTTCACCCAGGCCTGGCTGGCGCGGCTTGGCTGCGGCACCAATGGCCTGCCGGCCTGCGGCATCACCACCCCGGCGGCGCTGGTGCAGAGCGTCGGCCTGATGCCCTCTGCACCCGCCATGGCCGAACGCATCACCTGGGCCAATCAGCGGGAGATGCTGCTGGCGGCGCAGCGCTACGGCACCGGGCTGGCGCCGGGGCAGATCACCGGTTTCGTCTCCGCCCATGGCGCGGGCTGGGACCCCGCCGCCCGCGTCGGCGGCTAGGTCAGCGGCGCGGCCGGCCTGACCGGCCAGTTCACCTCCTGGCTGCGCGCCGGCCTGGCGGTGACGCAGGACTGGGAGCAGGACCAGGTCAGCTCGCCCAAGTCGAAGGGCAACATCTGGGGCACCGGCGGGCATGTCTTCGCCATGGCCGGCGACGCCAGCTCCGGCCCGCGCGCCACCGCCACCCTCAATTACGAAGGCATGGGCGCGAAGATCCGCCGCGGCTACGTCAATGGCAGCGGCACCGCCTATGGCATCGGCACGACCGATGGCGAAACCCTGGGCACCGCCATCCGCGCCGCTTGGGGCATTCCGCTAGACCCCAGCACCACCGTCTCGCCGTTCGGGCAAGTGAACTGGCAGCGGACGCATTTCAGCGGCTATGCCGAACGCTTCGCCAACAACCCCTTCCCGGCGGTATTCAATGACCAATCCTACGAGTCGGTGGTGCTCGGTGCGGGCGTGGAAGCCGAACGCCGCTATGGCTGGGGCCGCACCTGGGCCAGTGCGAACTATTCCAGCCGCGTCGTCGGCAGCAGCGGCGCCACGGTCAGCGGCCATTTCGTCGACCTGTTCGCGTTCAATGTCCGCGGCGCTCCGGTGCCGGAGCGCAATTGGGTGGAAACCACGCTCGGCGGCTCGGTCAAGCTGGCCACCAACCTCGAACTCGTCGCCAACCTGGGCGTGATCCTGCCAACCAACGCGGCGCCGCAGAACAGCTGGCACGCCTATGGTTCGGCCGCCCTCGTGATGGGGTTCTGAACCCGGCGCCGCCCAGGAAGCGCAACCCGGCCCGGCACTTCGTCCCGTTGCCGGTAGCCTACCGCCCGCCGGCCGCGAAGCGCACCGCTTCCTCGGCAGCGCGGAACAGGGCGCGGGCCTTCTGGTGGCATTCCTCTTCCTCGGCCACCGGGTTGCTGTCCGCCACCACGCCGCAGCCGGCCTGCACGTACATCGTGCCGTCCTTCACCAGCGCGGTGCGCAGCGCGATGCAGGTATCCATGCCGCCATCGGCGCCGAAATACCCCACGCCCCCGGCATACAGGCCACGTCGGGAAGGCTCCAGCTCGTCGATGATCTCCATCGCCCGGATCTTCGGTGCTCCGCTCAGGGTGCCGGCCGGGAAGCCGCCGGCCAGTGCGTCCAGCGCCGTCAGCCCGGCGCGCAGCCGGCCGCGCACCTCGCTGACGATGTGCATCACCTGGCTGTAGCGCTCGATCCCGAAGCTCTCGGCCACGCGCACGCTGCCGATCTCGGCGACCATGCCGATGTCGTTGCGGCCGAGGTCGAGCAGCATCAGGTGCTCGGCCCGCTCCTTCGGGTCGGCCAGCAGCTCGGCCTCCAGCGCCTTGTCGTGTTCCGGCGTGGTGCCGCGCGGGCGGGTGCCGGCCAGCGGCCGCACCGTCACTTCCTGGTTGCGCAGCCGCACCAGGATCTCCGGGCTGGCGCCCACGGCGGCGAAGCCACCGAAGTCGCAGAAGAACAGGAAGGGCGCCGGGTTGATGCGGCGCAGCGCCCGGTACAGCGAGAACGGCGGCAGCGCGAAGGGCGCCTGGAACCGCTGCGAGGGCACGATCTGGAAGCAGTCGCCGGCGCGGATGTATTCCTTCGCCCGCTCGACCACGGCCATGAAGCCGTCCTTGGTGAAGTTGGAAACCGGTGCCGGCGCCGGCGGCAGGGAAACGGGCGCGGCCGGGCGCGGCAGCGGGCGGTCCAGCGCGGCCTCGGCCTCGTCCAGCCGCGCCACCGCCGCGTCCCAGGCGGCCCGCGTGTCCGTCGCGCTCCAGACGGGGGCGCACAGCGTCAACGTATCCCGCACATGGTCGAACACCGCGACCATCGTCGGCCGCGCCAGCACCGCTTCGGGAATGCCCAGCAGGTCGGGGTTGCCGTCCGGCAGCTTCTCGATGTGCCGCACCATGTCGTAGCCGAGGAAGCCGAACAGCCCAGCCGCGATCGGCGGCAGGCCGGCCGGCAGCGGCATCTGGCATTCGGCGATCAGCGTGCGCAGCGACGCCATCGGCGCCGCGGCCTCGGCCACGAAGGCATGCGGTGCGCCCAGCGCCTGGCGGTTCAGCTCCGCCGTGCCGTTGCGGCAGCGCCAGATCAGGTCGGGCGCCCAGGCGATGGCGGAATAGCGACCGCGGGCGGCACCGCCTTCCACGCTCTCGAACAGGAAGCTGTTGGGCAGGCCATGCGCCAGCTTCAGGAAGGCGCCGACCGGCGTGTCCAGGTCCGCCACGCGCTCACGCCACAGCAGCTGGCCCTGCCCCGAGGCGAGACCGGCGCTGAAGCTGGCGAAGTCGGTGTGCGGCATGGGAAAGGTCAGGCTCCCTCGGGTGGATGGATGCTCAGGGCTGCGCCAGCACGTCCAGCAGGCGCTGGTTGATGCGGACGCCGGCGCGGCCGCGCAGCGCGGTGACGTACTGCGTCTCCAGGTCCTGCGCGATGCTCTGCTCGGTCTCGCTCATCACCCGCGCCAGGGCCACGGGGTCGGCGGCGGGGTCGGGCGCGGTGATCTCGGTGACCTGGGCGACGACGAAGCCGTCGCGGGTCTCCACCATGGTCGCGTCGTTCAGCGGCAGGTCGAACAGCGGGGCGCGCAGCTCCGGCGGGATCGTCTCCAGCGGCTGCGCCTGGCGGACCACGCCGCCGACCTCGCGGGTGCCGAGCCCGGCGGCAGCGGCCGCTTCGGTCAGCTTCTGGCCGCCCTTCACCGCGGCCAGCAGGGCGGCGGCGCGTTCCTCCTGTGCGCGGCGGCGGGCGTCGGCGGTCCAGGCCGCCACCACGTCGTCATGCACCGCCTCGAACGGCTTCAGCGCCGGCGGCGCGATATCGTTCACCTGCACGGCGAGGAAGCCGACATCCTGGGTTTCCGCCAGCCGCGGCGGGGTGCCGCGCTCGGTGGCGAAGACGGCCCGCAGCACCGCCTCGCGCGCTGCTTCCACCACCGGCAGTTCCACCACCTTGCCGTCCTCGGCATGGCCGGTGCTGTCGGTGCGGATGGTGGCGATACCCAGGTTGAAGCGCTGCGCCACGTCCGCCAGGCTGTCGCCGCCGGCCAGCGCGTCCTCCACCTTGTTGGCCCGCTCGAAGGCCAGGTCGGCGGCCTTCTCGCTCGCCAGGTCCTGGCGCAGCTCGTCATGCACGGCGGCCAGCGGCCGAGAGGTCGGCGGCTCCACGCTGGCCACATGCAGCACGTGCCAGCCGAAGTCGGTCTGCACCGGGTCGGTCACGCCGCCGGCCGGGGTGGTGAAGGCGGCCTCGGCCAGGGCCGGGAAGGGCAGGCCGGCGCGGTCGATGGCGCCGAGCTCCAGCGCCTGGCCCTCCGCCGCCTCGGCCTGGGCGGTGATGGTGGCGAAGGTGGCGCCGGGGGCGCGCCAGGCGGCGGCGATCTCCTTCGCCTTATCCTCGTCCTGCACCAGCACCTGTTCCAGCACGCGTTTTTCCGGCGTCTCGTACTGGCTGCGGCGCTGTTCGTAGGCCTGGGCGATCTCGTCCTCGGAAACCTGGATCTCGCGCTGGATGATGGCGGCCGTCAGCACCGCCACCGTGGCCTCGCGGTATTCCGGCGTGGAGAAACGGTCCGGGTTGTTCTCGTGGTAGCGGCGCAGCGCCTCCTCGGTCGGTGCCGCCGGCGCGGGCGCTTGGGCCAGCGGCAGCGCCACCAGCTGCGCCGCCCGCTGCTCGCCCACCCAGCGGTACAGCCGTTCGCCCAGCAGGGCCGGCGGCGTGGCGCCGGCGCGGACGCTGCTGGCCAGCTGCTGCTTGGCCAGGTCGGTGCGGATCAGGGCGATGAACTGCTGCTCGGTCAGCTCGCTGCCGCGCAGGAAGCTTTCCATCATCGGGCGGGAAAAGGCGCCGTCGCCGCCGCGGAAGGCCGGAATGGCGCGGACGTAGTCGCGCACCGCGGCATCCGGCACAGCGATGCGCAGGCGGTCCTGCTCGATCCGGATGACGCGGTCGTTGACCAGCGCCTCCACCGACTGCTCGGCCACCATGCGGCGCACCCGCGGGTCGGCCTCGAATTGCGGGCCGGCCTGGCGCTGGATGCGCTGCAGTTCGCGGCGCATGGAGAGCTGGGCCTCCTCCATGTCGACCTCGCGCCCGCCGACCTTGGCCACGGCGCTGTCGCGGTTGAGGTTGCGCACCATGTCGCCGACGCCCCAGATGCCGAAGGACAGCACCAGCAGGACGAAGAGCGCCTTGGCGACCCAGGTGGCGGCGAGACGGCGGAGGGCTTGGAGCATTCGTGACCCGGCGGGTTGAGTTGGCATGCCCATAGCCGAGCAGCGCCCGGTTGCCAAACTTTGGCGCGTTGATTACCGGAGGGGATTGGCTGGGAGGGAACAGGCATGACCCCGGGACTGCGACCGTTGATCGCCGGCAACTGGAAGATGAACACCCTGGTGCGCGAGGCGGTGGACCTGGCCAAGGCGGTGGTGGCTGGCTCGGGCAGCGTGAAGGCAGAGTTGCTGGTGTGCCCGCCCTTTCCCTATGTGGCGGGGCTGGCGGGGATGCTGGCCGGCAGCACCGTGGCGGTGGGCGCGCAGGACTGCCACGCCCGCGACAAGGGCGCCCATACCGGCGACGTGGCGGCCACGATGCTCAGGGATTGCGGCGCGACGCACGTGATCCTGGGCCATTCCGAACGCCGGGCGGACCATGGCGAGACCGATGCGATGGTGAAGGCCAAGGCCAGCGCAGCGCTGGCCGCCGGGTTGGTGCCGATCGTCTGCGTTGGCGAGACCCTGGCGCAGCGCGAGGCCGGCCAGGCGCTGGAGGTGGTCCACGGCCAGATCGCCGGCAGCCTGCCCGAGGGGTTCGTGGCGGCGGGCGGCGTGGTGGCCTATGAGCCGGTCTGGGCCATCGGCACCGGCAAGACACCGACCGAGGAAGACATCGCCGCGGTGCATGCGGCGATGCGGGCGCAGGTGGGCGCGGCGACCCGGCTGCTGTATGGCGGCAGCATGAAGCCGGGCAACGCGGCGGCCATCCTGGCGCTGCCGAATGTGGATGGCGGGTTGATCGGCGGCGCGGCGCTGGTGGCGGCGGATTTCCTCGCCATTGCGAAGGCGGCGGGGTAGCCTGGATTCCGGCCAACGCCGCCGCGGTGGCCCTGACCATCTTGCTGCTCACCTTCGGAACTTGGATGAAGTCGCACGGCACTGCCGACGCCAGGTTATTCCTGCACTGGCTGCCGGCCATTCTGGTCCTCGCCGGCGCCGCCTTCCTGCATCTGGAGCCGCAACCGGAAGTGAGGCTGGCCATCCCGCGCACTCCCCGCTAAAAGCCCGCCTTCCCGAGGGTTCCCATGGCCACCGTCCTGCTCGTCCTGCACCTGTTCGTCACCCTGGCGCTGATCGGCGTCGTCCTGCTGCAGCGCAGCGAGGGCGGCGGCCTTGGCATCGGCTCCTCCCAGGGCATGGGCAATTTCATGTCCGGCCGCGGCACCGCGAACCTGTTGACCCGCACCACGGCCATCCTCGGCACCGCGTTCTTCGTGCTGTCGCTGACCCTGGCGATTTTGAACCGAGGCACGGCGCTGCCGACCAGCATCCTGGACGCCCCGGCCCCGGTAACCGCCCCGGCGGCGCCCGCGCTGCCCGCCGCACCGGCCGTACCGACCAACTGAGGCGCCCGCTGGCGCCAACGGGCGCCCGTATCTCGGCGCCGCAAGGCGCCGGCAACCGGGGCCATGCGGCAAATTCGCCGGCAGGCTGCCGAGTCGGCCTGCTTCCAGCGCAATAAACCCAGCAATCCAGCCGCATGCCGGCCCCGCTGCATCAGCGGGTAGCCTTGGCCTGCCGCGCACGTTATGAGGGGCGCCCATGGCGCGGTTCGTATTCATCACCGGCGGCGTGGTCTCCTCCCTCGGCAAGGGCATTGCAGCCGCGTCGCTCGCCGCGACGTTGCAGGCCCGTGGCTACAAGGTGAGGCTCCGCAAGCTCGACCCCTACCTCAACGTGGACCCGGGGACGATGTCCCCGCTCCAGCACGGCGAGGTCTTCGTGACCGATGACGGGGCGGAAACCGACCTCGACCTCGGCCACTACGAACGCTTCACCGGCGTCCACGCCACCAAGGCGGACAACTGGACCACCGGGCGGATCTACCGTGAGGTCATCGACGCGGAACGCCGCGGCGACTACCTGGGCGGGACGGTCCAGGTGATCCCGCACATCACCGACAAGATCAAGGAAGGCATCCAGGCCGATACCGACAACCTCGACTTCGTCCTGGTGGAGATCGGCGGCACCGTCGGCGACATCGAATCGCTGCCGTTCCTGGAGGCCATCCGCCAGCTGGCGAACGAGCTCGGCCCGACCCGCAGCCTGTTCATGCACCTGACCCTGGTGCCCTACATCCCCGCGGCCGGGGAGCTGAAGACCAAGCCGACCCAGCATTCGGTCAAGGAATTGCTGGGCGTCGGCATCCAGCCGCAGATTTTGCTGTGCCGCTGCGACCGGCCGATACCCGAGAATGAGCGCAAGAAGATCGCGCTGTTCTGCAACGTGCGGCCGGAAAGCGTAATTCCGGCGCTGGACTGCAGCACGATCTACGAAGTGCCCTTGAACTACCACGCCGAGGGGCTGGACCGCGAAGTGCTGCGGCACTTCAACCTGTCCTTCTACGGCGAGCCGGACATGCGCCGCTGGGAACGGGTGGTGAAGTCCATCCACAACCCGGAAGGCGAGGTCACCGTCGCCGTGGTCGGCAAGTATACCGGCCTGCTGGACGCCTACAAAAGCCTGGGCGAGGCCCTGGCCCATGGCGGCTTCGCCCACAACGTGAAGGTCAAGCTGGACTGGGTGGACAGCGAGGTCTTCGAGGCCGGCGACGGCGAGGCGGTGGCCCGGCTGGAAGGCGTCAATGGCATCCTGGTCCCCGGCGGCTTCGGCGAGCGTGGCACCGGCGGCAAGATCGAGGCGGTCCGCTTCGCCCGCGAACGCAAGGTGCCGTTCTTCGGCATCTGCTTCGGCATGCAGATGGCGGTCATCGAGGCGGCGCGCAACCTGGTCGGCCTCAAGGGCGCCAGCAGCACCGAATTCGGCCCCTGCGCCGACCCGGTGGTGGGGCTGCTGACCGAATGGCTGCGCGGCAACCAGGTGGAGCGGCGCAACGCCAGCGGCGACCTCGGCGGCACCATGCGCCTCGGCGCCTACCCCGCCCATCTGGCCGAGGACAGCCTGGTGCGCTCGGTCTACGGCCAGGCCGACATCCAGGAGCGTCACCGCCACCGCTATGAGGTGAACGTGAACTACAAGGACCGGCTGGAAGCCGCCGGCCTGCGCTTCTCCGGCATGTCGCCGGATGGCGAGTTGCCCGAGATCGTCGAATACCCCGACCACCCCTGGTTCATCGGCGTGCAGTTCCATCCGGAACTGAAGTCCAAGCCGTTCGAGCCGCATCCGCTGTTCGCCGGCTTCATCGGCGCGGCGGTGCGCCAGGCGCGGCTGGTCTAGCCGGCGGCGCGGGGCGGGCGCGGATGGTCGGCGGATGAGACGTATCCCGCAACCACCGCTTGACGCCGCCCCCCGGGTGCGGCGCATTACCACCACCTAGCGGAGGAAAACCCGATGTCGCGCCGTTATGCCCTGCTGACCTTGCCGCTGCTGCTGGCCGCCGGTTGCGCCCAGATGTCACCCGATGCGGCCGAGGACCCCGCCAGCTCCACCCCGGCCGCCCGCTTCGCCGGCAGCGTGGAGGCCTCCGACCACGCCATGGAAACCGCGATCGGCCGGATGGACGCCTTCGAGCGCCTGGCGGCGCGCGAGGACAATGCCATCGGCTACGCCGTCGGCAGCAACACCGCGCCGCAGCTGCTGCCCGCCGGCAGTGGCGTGGCCGAGACCACCGGCCGGGTGCTGGCGCCGGCCTTCACCGCGCTGGGCGACTATGGCCACATCCTGGCCCAGGCCGCGGCACGGCAGCCCATCCAGGCCAAGCAGAGCCCGCCCGGCGCCGACCTGGCCGCCGCCGCCGGCAAGGCGCTGGACGAGTTGGCCACCACCGCACGGGTGACGGTACCCCCGGCGGTGCGCACGGCGGGGCTGGCCGCCATCGCCACCCTGGCGGACCTGCCGGAACAGCTGACCAAGAACCACGGCAGCCGCCCTTCGCTGGCCCAGGTGGTCGGCCAGGCCGAGCCGCAGGTGAAGGCGCTGGTGGTCATGCTGCAGACCGTGGTCGGCGCCAGCCCGGAAGCCGGCGTGCGCAACGTGATCCGCACCCGCCGGATGACGCTGGACGCGGCGCAGACGCGCTTCCTGGCCGCGGTGCGGGCCGACCGCACCGCGGGCCCGGCGGACCGCTACGCCATTTTCCGCACCGTGGCCGAACTGCGCGAGGGCGACCCGGCCCAGGGCACGCTGGCGCAGGTGCATTCGCTGCTCGGTTCGCTGGGCCAGGCCCATGACGCGCTGGACGACGGCGCCGCCGATGCCGATGCCAAGGTGGCGGGCTTCGAGGGTTCGGTCGACCGGCTGATGCAGCTGGGCGAACAGGCCCGCCGCGCCGCTCCGTAGCGCTGACGCGGCGCCAACCGATCCCCATTGCGCCAGCCCCGGCGTGGGCTGGCGTGGTGACGGTGAAGCCGCGCCGGCAGGGCTGAACGCCGGCCTCAAGCGCGGTTGCGCCAACGCCCCCTTGCCGCCACCGGCCGGCCGGCCTATGCGCGCGGCAACACGCAATCGCCGGAGACGCGCAGCATGGCTTCCATCGCCGATATCATCGCCCGGGAAATCCTGGACAGCCGCGGCAACCCGACGGTGGAGGCCGAGGTCATCCTCGATTCCGGTGCCTCCGGCCGCGCCATCGTGCCCTCCGGCGCCTCCACCGGCGCGCATGAGGCGGTGGAGCTGCGCGACGGCGACAAGTCCCGCTACGGCGGCAAGGGCGTGCTGAAGGCCGTGGCCGCCGTGGAAGGCGAAATCTTCGACGCCATCGGCGGCATGGACCCGGCCGAGCAGGTCAAGATCGACGAGATGATGATCGAGCTGGACGGCACGCCGAACAAGGCGCGCCTCGGCGCCAACGCCATCCTGGCGGTCTCGCTCGCGGTGGCCAAAGCAGCGGCCGAAGACCATGGCCTGCCGCTGTACCGCTACGTCGGCGGCGTCTTTGCCCGCACCCTGCCGGTGCCGATGATGAACATCATCAACGGCGGCAAGCACGCCGACAACCCGATCGACATCCAGGAATTCATGATCATGCCGGTGAATGCCGGCACCGGCGCGGATGCGGTGCGGATCGGCGCCGAATGCTTCGCGGCGCTGAAGAAGGCGCTGCACGACGCGCACCACAACACCAATGTCGGCGACGAGGGCGGCTTCGCCCCCAATATCGGCAGCGCGGACGAGGCGCTGGGCTTCATCGCCAAGGCCTGCGAGGCGGCCGGCCACAAGGTGGGCGAGGACATCATGTTCGCGCTGGACTGCGCCAGCACCGAGTTCTTCCACGCCAATTCTGCAGGTGGGGGCGTGTACAAGCTGGATGGCGAGGGCAAGTCCTTCGACGCCGGCGGCATGGTGGACTACCTGGCCGCCCTCTGCGCCAAGTGGCCGATCATCAGCATCGAGGACGGCATGTCGGAGGACGACTGGGCCGGCTGGAAGCTGCTGACCGAGAAGCTGGGCGGCAAGGTGCAACTGGTCGGCGACGACCTGTTCGTCACCAACCCGGAGCGCCTGCGGCGCGGCATCGAGGCGAAGACCGCCAACTCCATCCTGGTGAAGGTCAACCAGATCGGCACGCTGACCGAGACGCTGGAGGCGGTGGAGATGGCGCACCGAGCCGGCTACACCGCGGTCATGAGCCACCGCTCCGGCGAGACCGAGGACAGCACCATCGCGGACCTGGCGGTGGCGACCAATTGCGGGCAGATCAAGACCGGCTCGCTCAGCCGTTCGGACCGCCTGGCCAAGTACAACCAGCTGATCCGGATCGAGCAGAACCTGGGCCCGGCTGCGCGCTATGCCGGCCGCAGCATCCTGAAACGCTGAGCCCTGACCGGCGGGGCGCGGAAAGCGCGCCGCCGGTAAACGCCAGGTGAGCGCGACTCGTTGAATTCGGCCGCGCTCACGTGATCGAAGCTTGCCAAGCGGGCGCGATGCTGATTCCTTGGGGCCAGTGCCACGAGGAAGCCTTCATTTTCCGCATGCATCCGGTTTTCGGGAGAATTGGGCGTTGGATGGGGCGTGCGGCCATGGCCGTGCTGCCGCCGGCCTGCGCGATCGGCCTTTGCGCCGCGATCGCCTGGAACACCGTGCATGGCGACCGTGGCACCCTGGCTGCCGAGGCCAAGCAGCAGGAGATCAGCGCCGCCCGGGTGCGCCTGGCCAGGCTGAACGATGAACGTCAGCAACTGGAGAACCGGGTCAACAGCCTGCGCGGCGAGACGCTGGACCTGGACCTGCTGGATGAACGCGCGCGCAAACTGCTGAACCAGTTCGGCCGCGATGAGCTGGTGATTCCCTACCCGCCGGGCCAGCAGCTGCAATAGCCGCACGGGCTGTCTTCAAAAATTCCGGGCCAAGGCCGCATGGCGCAAAGCTGCGCCCTGCGTGCGGGCTGCTTTGCGAATATTGCGCCGTGCGCCGGTCGCTTATAGCGGTATTGCGGCAGCCCGTTCTGCCCCAGCGCAGCTGTTAACCATAGTCCAGTTAATCGGCGTACCGCATTGCACAATCAGGCTTTTTCGGTTGCTGGCGCGCTTGCGCCTTCGCAAACTCGCCCTTAAGTCGTGACGACCATCGCAGACCGCACAGGGGAGGGACCGCATGGTCCAGGCAGCCGAGAGCGCCGCGCCGAAGCGTCGGAGCAAGGGGTCCAACCGGGAACCCGTGCTCTCCAAGGAGCAATGGCAGCAGGCCTACCGCGACATGCTGTTGATCCGCCGCTTCGAGGAGAAGGCCGGCCAGCTCTACGGCATGGGGCTCATCGGCGGCTTCTGCCACCTCTACATCGGCCAGGAAGCCGTCGTGGTCGGCATGCAGATGTGCCTGGAAAAGGGCGACCAGGTGGTCACCAGCTACCGCGACCACGGCCACATGCTGGCCACCGGCATGGAGGCGCGCGGCGTGATGGCCGAGCTGACCGGCCGCTCGGGCGGGTATTCCCGCGGCAAGGGCGGCTCCATGCACATGTTCAGCCGGGAGAAGGGCTTCTACGGCGGCCATGGCATCGTCGGCGCCCAGGTATCCATCGGCGCGGGCCTTGGCTTCGCCAACTGGTATCGCGGCAACAAGGGCATCGCGGTGGCGTATTTCGGCGAAGGCGCCAGCAACCAGGGCCAGTGCTTCGAGAGCTTCAACCTGGCGGCGCTGCTGAAGCTGCCGGTGATCTTCGTGATCGAGAACAACAAATACGGCATGGGCACCAGCGTCGAGCGCGCCAGCGCCAGCCACGACCTGTCGAGGAACGGCTCCCCCTGGGGCATTCCGGGCGAGCAGGTCGACGGCATGAACGTCTCGGCCGTGAAGGAAGCCGGGGAGCGCGCGGCGCAGCACTGCCGGGAGGGCCGCGGCCCCTACCTGCTGGAGATGAAGACCTACCGCTACCGCGGCCACTCCATGTCCGACCCGGCGAAGTACCGCACCCGCGAGGAGGTGCAGAAGATGCGCGAGCAGCATGACTGCATCGAGACCGCGCGCAACGTGCTGCTGGAACTGACGGTGACCGAGGCCGAGTTGAAGAAGATCGACGACGAGGTGAAGGGCATCGTGCAGGACGCCGCCGATTTCGCCCAGGCCAGCCCGGAACCGGCCGAGGCCGAGTTGTGGACCGACGTCCTCGTGGAGGCGAAGTAGCATGGCGACCGCGATCCTGATGCCGGCGCTGAGCCCGACGATGACCGAGGGCAAGCTCGCGCGCTGGCTGAAGAAGGAAGGCGATGCGGTGAAGTCCGGCGATGTCCTCGCCGAGATCGAGACCGACAAGGCCACCATGGAAGTGGAAGCGGTGGACGAGGGCACGCTGACCCGCATCATCGTGCCCGAGGGCACCGAGGGCGTGGCGGTGAACAGCCCGATTGCCGAGCTGAACGGCGGCGCCGGTGAGGCCGCGCCCGCGCCCGCGCCCGCGCCCGCGCCGGCCCCCGCCCTGGCCGCAAAGCCGGAACCCG
>CAIMOR010000143.1 GCA_903843125.1 uncultured Rhodospirillales bacterium | reverse complement strand
TGC
Organism: uncultured Rhodospirillales bacterium; assembly: GCA_903843125.1. Lineage (GTDB taxonomy): Bacteria > Pseudomonadota > Alphaproteobacteria > Acetobacterales > Acetobacteraceae > CAIMOR01. Next base: position 8,546 of record CAIMOR010000143.1, on the reverse strand, counting down.
TGGTGGACCGCCGGCTGCGTGCCGCCGGCATGCTGCTCGCCGGGGCGCTGGCGCTGCTGTGGGGCGGTGTCTGGCTGCACCTGGGGGAGGTGCGGCACCAGGCCGAGCGCAGCGCGCAGAACGACGCCGACAACCTGGCACGCAGCCTGGAGCAGAACATCATCCGCAGCATCGAGGGCGCCGACCAGATGCTGCGATTCCTGCAGGTGACCTATGCCGGCAACCCTGCCGGCTTCGACCTGTTCACCTGGATCAGCGCCTGGCAACCGGCCGATGGGCTGGCGGTGCAGCTGGTGCTGATCGGCGCCGATGGGCGTATGCGCGCTTCCAGCGTCGAGCGCAGCACGGCGCCGGTCGACCTTTCGGACCGCGAGCACTTTCGGGTGCATCTCGGCGGCGGGGACCGGCTGTTCATCAGCAAGCCGGTGCTGGGGCGGGTCAGCCGGCGCTGGACCATCCAGTTCACCCGGCCGGTGCTGAACGCGCATGGCGGGTTCGAGGGCGTCTTGGTGCTGTCCATGGACACCGCCTACCTGTCCCGCTTCTACAGCGCGCTGAGCATCGGCCAGGGCAGCGTGGCCCTGGTCGGCGAGGATGGCGTGGTGCGGGCGCGGGCGCCATTCCTGGCCAATGCGCTGGGCGAGCAGGTGCCGGATGCGGTGATGGCCCGGGTGCTGGGGCAACGGCAAGGCGCCTACCGCAGCGTCGGCAGCTTCGATGGCGTCGAGCGGCTGTACAGTTTCCGTTCGGTGGCGAATTACCCGCTGATCGTGTTCGTCGGGCTGGACCTGCGGGAGGCCTTTGCCGGCTGGCGGCTGGACCGGCAGCGCAGCCTGGCGGCCGGTGGGCTGGTGACGCTGGCCATGCTGGCGGCGGCCTTCTTCCTGCTGCGCCAGTACCAGGCCAAGGCGCGTGGCGACCGGGCGCTGGCGGTGACGCTGGAGCGGCTGACCCAGGGCGTGGTGATGGCCGGCACCGATGGCCGCGTGCAGGTGCTGAACCGGCGCGCGCAGGAACTGCTGGAGCTGCCGGCCCGTCTGGCCAGGCCCGGTGCGATGGTGGTGGACATGCTGGCAAGGCTGGGGCGGGCCATGCCGGGCGGGGCCGCCGGCCTGCGCGAACGCCGCCGCACCGATGGCAGCACGGTGGAGACCCAGGTGCTGCCGCTGCCGGATGGCGGCGTGCTGCTGACCAGCACGGACGTGACCGCGCAGCGCGCCATGGCCCACGCGCAGGAGGCTGCCCGCGCCGCAGCCGAGGCGGCGAACCAGGCGAAGTCCGACTTCCTGGCCAACATGAGCCATGAGATCCGCACGCCGATGAACGGGGTGCTGGGCATGATCCAGCTGCTGCGCCATTCGGCACTGGACCCGGAGCAGCGCAGCTGGTGCGAGACCATCACCCGTTCGGCCGACGCGCTGCTGGGCGTGGTCAACGACATCCTGGACTATTCCAAGCTGGAGGCCGGGCGGATCGAGCTGGAGGCGCTGCCCTGCGACGTGCCGGCGCTGGTGCGGGAGGTGGCGGACCTGCTGCGCGCCGGGGCCTCGGCGAAGGGGCTGGGGCTGAAGCTGACGCTGCGCGGGCCGCCGCCGCCGCCGCTGCTGCTGGACCCGACGCGGCTGCGCCAGATCGTGCTGAACCTGTTGTCCAACGCGGTGAAGTTCTCCCAGCAGGGCGAGATCGGCGTGACGCTGTCCTCCACGCCGGCCGAGGATGGGCGGGAGACGCTGAGGATCAGCGTGCGGGACCAGGGCATCGGCATTCCCACCGCGGCGCTGGCCACGCTGTTCACCCGCTTCACCCAGGCGGACGCCACCTCCACCCGCAGGTTCGGCGGCAGCGGGCTGGGGTTGGCGATCAGCCAGGAGCTGGCACGGCTGATGGGCGGCGAGATCCTGGTGCAGAGCGTGCTGCACGAGGGCAGCACGTTCACGCTGGTGCTGACCGCGCCGCTGGCCACCACGCCGGCGGCACCGGTGCCGGCGGTGCCGACCGGGGCGCTGCCGCCGCTGCGCATTCTGGTGGCCGAGGACGACGAGGTGAACCGGCAGGTGATCGACGCCTTCCTGCGGCCCGGCGGGCACCGCGTGGTGTTCGTGACCAACGGGGCCGAGGCGGTGGCGGCGGTGCAGGAACAGGCGTTCGACCTGGTGCTGATGGACGCGATGATGCCGGGCATGGACGGGCCGACCGCGACGGCGCAGATCCGCGCGCTGCCGGCGCCGCTGGCGGGGCTGCCGATCGTGGCGCTGACCGCCAATGCCATGGTGGGCGACCGCGAGCGCTACCTGGCGGCGGGCATGGACGGCTATGTCAGCAAGCCGATCAACCGCCAGGGGCTGCAGACCGAGATGGCGCGGGTGCTGGGGCTGGGCGTGGTGGCCGGGCCGGTGGAGGCGCCGGCGCCGGAGGCCGAGATGCCCGATGACCTGGCCGCGGAATTGGACGACATCTTCGCCGGTCTGCGCTGATACTCGGCCCATGCGGGGCATGGGCGCGATGGCGGGGCTCGGGGTGGCAGGGCTGGGGTTGGCGGCGGTGTTCGTGGCCTGCGTCGCGCTGCCGCTGGCCACCTATACGCTGGCGCTGGCCTGCTTCGGCCTGGCGCATGTCGGCAGCGAACTGCGCTACCTGGACCTGCGCTTCGGCGCCCGGCTGGGCGCGGCCTGGGCCGGGCGGCTGGCCGCGCTGCTCGGGCTGGCGGCGGCGGCGCGGCTGCTGGCCATGCTGGGTGCGCTGCCCTGGGGCGTGGCGCTGCCGGCGGAGCTTGGCTGCGTGGTGCTGGCCCTGCTGCCGCTGCTGCGGGCCGGCGGGCCAAGGCGTGGACCAGCGCGTGGACCCGGGGGTGGACCAGCGCGTTGGCTGGCGGCGGGGCTGGTCGCGGCGTTGCTGCTGGGCGCGGCGCTGGCGCCGTTCCTGGCGCTGCTGGTGCTCTCGGTCACCCACAACCTGACCCCGCTGGGCTTCCTGGCGGAACGGCTGCGCGGTGCCGCGCGGCGGCGGGCGCTGCTGTGGGGCGGCATCGGCTTCGTCGGGCTGCCGCTGCTGATCGCGACCGGGCTGCCGTTCGGCTGGCTGGCGGCGGCCGGGCTGGTGGCGCCGGAAGCGGCCGTGTTTCCCTCTGCCGGCGGGCTGACGCAGAACCTCGGCGCCTATGTGCCGGCGTTCGGGCTGGGCAGCGACTGGGCGCTGCCGGCGTTCAGCGCCAGCGTCTTCGCCCAATGCATGCATTACGTCGCCGTGCTGGGCGTGTTGCCGCGGCTGGTGCCCGGCGCCGCGTCGGCGCTGCTGCGCTGGCCCTCGCCGCCGCGGTTCGCGCTGGCGCTGGCGGCGGCGGGCGCCGCGCTGCTGCTGGGCTTCGTGCTGGACTACGGAGTGGCGCGCAAGGTCTATGCGCTGGCCGCGCTGCTGCATGCCTGGGCGGAACTGCCGGTGCTGCTGCTGGCGCTGAACCTGCCCTGCCAGGCGTACCAGCCCAGCCCCGCGGCGGTGGAGCAGGCGTTGGCCAGCAGCGCCGCCAGCAGCGCCCGGCGCCAGGGCAGCGGCACCAGCAGGCGCCAGGCCGGCGCCTCGGCCAGTACCACCAGCGCTTCCACCGCCAGCACGGCCGGCCAGTAGCCCACGCGGTCCTCCGCCATGGCCATGCCGGCCCAGGCCAGCGGGTGGGTGGCCAGCGTGGCCAGCAGGGCAGCCAGCGCGCCGCGCCACGGCCGGCCCCAACCGGTCAGGCGCAGCAGCGCGGCGGCGGCAAGGGCTTCCAGCCCCAGGGAGGCGAGCATCGCTGCTGTCTGCATTGCCGGCCCCGGGTTGCCGCGGGCATGATGCAACCTGGACCGCGACGAGGGAACCGCGATGCTGACGCGCGTGCTGCCGATGCTGCTGCTGGCGCTGCCGGCGCTGGCCGATGTTCCGCCACCGCCGGGCGCGGTGGAACGCTGGCATGCTGAGCTGATCCGCAACGCCGGCTTCAGCTGCAATGAGCAACCCGAGTTCGGCACCGCGACGCCGGCGCAGCAGGCCAGCTTCACCGCGCGCGGGCTGGAGGTGCGGCTGGTGCTGTGCCGCGGCGGGCTGCGCTACCTGGTGGGCACCCCGCCGCGCCGCTATGGCCGACCGGACCCCAGCCTGCCGCCGCCGCCGCAGCCGGTGGTTGAGAAGCTAGGCTGAGGCCGCCTTCAACGCGGCGGGCACGCCGGCCGCCAGCAGCGCGGCCTGCTGGCGCTGCGCCAGGCCGGCCTCGGAGAAGCCCTCCACCATTTCCATGAACAGGCGATGCCAGTTCAGTTGCGCCTTGCTGCGCAGGAAAACGCTGCCCAGGCCGACCGCGGCCCGGTCCATCAGCGGGAATTCGCGTGGCACGCGGACGCCGCCGGTGCGCTTCAGCCCCTCATGCACCTGGCCGGCGATCTTGCGGCCCAGCTGCGGGTCGTCCACTTCCTGGATCGGGCGGATGCGATCCTGCACCAGAGGCTCGTACAGGAAGTTGGCCCATAGGCCGAGCACCGCCATGGTGTCCTTCGACAGGTTGCGGAAGCCCCAGATGCGATAGGCTTCCGCGGCCTTCTCCTCGTCGTGGTCGCGCACCGCCTCGTACAGTAGGATCACGCCGCGCGGGAAGGCAGGCGGGAAGACGCGGATGGTGCCGAAGTCCAGCAGGTTGATGCCGGCACGGTCCGGGCGGACCTGGTAGTTGCCCAGATGCGGGTCGCCATGGATGACGCCGTAGCGGTAGAACGGCAGGTACCAGGCGCGGAACAGCGCATCGGCATAGGCGTTGCGCTCCTCCTGCGGCGGGTCCTCGGCCAGCCGGGCGGCCAGCGCCCGGCCCTCCAGCCAGGTCATGGTCAGCAGCCGCTTGGTGCAGAGGCCCGGGATCGGCTGCGGCACCGCCACCTCCGGTGTATCGGCCAGCATGGCGCCATAGAGCCGCTGCTGGGATGCCTCGCGTTCGTAGTCCAGTTCCTCGCGCAGGCGCTCGGACAGCTCGGCGTAGACGTCGTCGTGTTCCAGCGTGCTGTCCAGGCGGTGGTACAGCGACATCGCCAGCTTCAGCTGCTTGAGGTCGGCTTCGACCACCGAATGCATGTCCGGGTACTGCAGCTTGCAGGCTACCAGCTGGCCGCTCGGCAGCGTGGCCTTGTGGACCTGGCCGAGCGAGGCCGCGGCCGCGGCTTCCTGGCCGAAGCTGGCGAAGCGGGACTGCCAGTCCGGCCCCAGCTCGCCCTGCATGCGGCGACGGACGAAGGCCCAGCCCATCGGCGGGGCGTTGGCCTGCAGCGTGGCGAGTTGCTCGGCGTATTCCTCCGGCAGCGCGTCGGGCACGGAGGAGAGGAACTGTGCCACCTTCATCAGCGGGCCCTTCAGCCCGCCGAGGATCGCCTTCAGGTCGTCGGCATGCGCGGCCTTGTCGGTCTTGATGCCGAGGAAGCGTTCCCCGGCGACGCGGGCGGCGATGCCGCCGACGGCGCCGGAGGTGCGGGCCATGCGGCGGAGTTCGCCGAACAGCGTGCTCTTGCCGGTGTCGCTCACTCGGCAGCCTCAAGCTCGTCGATGAAGCCGGCGATGACGTCGAGCCCCTTGCGCCAGAAGGCGGGGTCGGAGGCGTCCAGCCCGAAGGGGGCCAGCAGTTCCTTGTGGCGCAGCGTGCCGCCGGCCTTCAGCAGGTCGAGGTACTTCTGCTCGAAGCCGGGGATGCCGCCTTCCTGGAACACGCCATACAGCGCATTGACCAGGCAGTCGCCGAAGGCATAGGCGTAGACATAGAACGGGCTGTGCACGAAGTGCGGGATGTACGCCCAGTACACGCTGTAGTCCGGCGTGAAGTCGAAGGCCGGGCCGAGGCTATCGGTCTGCACCTGCATCCAGATCTCGCCGATCCGCTCGGCCGAGATCTCGCCCTTGCGGCGTTCGTCGTGCAGCAGCGTCTCGAAGCGGTAGAAGGCGATCTGCCGCACCACCGTGTTCAGCATGTCCTCCACCTTGCCGGCCAGCATCAGGCGGCGGCGCTTCGGGTCCTTCTCCGCGTCGAGCAGGCCGCGGAAGGTCAGCATTTCGCCGAACACGCTGGCGGTCTCCGCCAGGGTCAGCGGCGTGCCGGAGAGCAGGTAGCCCTGCTCGGCGGCCAGCACCTGGTGGACGCCGTGGCCGAGCTCATGCGCCAGCGTCATCACGTCCCGCGCGCGGCCGTGGTAGTTCAGCAGCAGGTAGGGGTGGACGCTCGGCACCGTCGGGTGGGCGAAGGCGCCGCTGGCCTTGCCCGGGCGCAGGCCGGCATCGATCCAGGGATGGTCGAAGAAGCGCTTGCCCACCTCGGCCAGCTGCGGGCTGAAGCTGGCGTAGCTGGTGAGCACCTGCTGCACCGCCTCGGGCCAGGGAATGCTGCGGTCGTCCTCGTTCGGCAGCGGCGCATTGCGGTCCCAGTGCTGCAGTTTCTCCAGGCCCAGCCACTTCGCCTTCATCGCGTAGTAGCGATGGCTGAGCCGAGGAAAGCTCTCCACCACGGCGGCGACCAGCGCGTCGACGACCTCGTCCTCCACCATGTTGGAGCGGTTGCGGTAGCTGCCGGGGCGCGGGTAGTGGCGCCAAGTGTCGATGATCTCCTTGTCCTTGGCCAGGGTGTTGGTGATCAGCGAGAACAGCCGGCTGCGGCTGGAGAACGCCTCGGAGACGCCGGCCGCCGCGGCGGCGCGCCTGGCCCGGTCGGGGTCCGAGAGCTGGTTCAGCGCGGCGGAGACGGTCATGTCCTCGCCCGAGACCGGCACGGTCATGGTGGCCACGGTCTCGTCGAACAGGCGGTTCCAGGCGCTGCGGCCGGTGACCTCCTTCTCGTGCAGCAGCTTTTCCAGCTCGTCCGAGAGCTGGTGCGGGCGGAACACCCGCAGGTCGCGCAGCCAGGGCCGCCAGCGGGCCAGCGCCTTGGCGGCGAACTTCCGCTCCAGCACCGCGTCGTCCAGCCGGTTCAGCTCCAGCGTGAAGAACAGCAGGTCGGACGAGATGGTGGTCACCCGCTCCTGCAGGGTCTGGTAGAAGCGGCCGTTCTCCGGCTTCAGCGCATCCCCGGCGAACAGCAGGGAGCCGAAGCTCATGATGCGGCCGAGCACCTCCTCGATCCGCTCATAGGCGGCGATCGCCTCGGCCAGCGTCTCGCCGGAGGCGGCGGCCAGGGTGCCGGCGTACTTGCCCTGGAAAGCATGGGCATCCGCCGCGGCCTGGTCCAGCGCCGCCGCCAGGGCGGGGTCGTCAGGGCCAGCGAAGAGGTCCGCCAGGTCCCATCCCGGCAACTCGGCCTCGCCACCGGCGGAATCAAGCGGGGCGCGCACCGCGTGGGCGGATTCCCTCCCGGCAGCGCCTTGCGCTGCTGCCGGGGTGGGGTAGGGAACGGGTTCGATCTGGGTCACGTGCTGCATATAAGGCATGGGGGGCCGGGGCCAAGCCATGCGGAGGCCGGGCCGACGAAGTGAGACGGAGGAAACACGCGAATGGCACAGTCGGGCGGTCGGGCCGCAACCCATTGGACCAGCCTGCCGGGCATGATGCTGGACATGGCCAGGCGCCAACCGGGCGCGCCGATGCTGCGCTACTGGCGTGGCCGGGGCTGGCAGCGGCTGCATTGGGCCGAGTTCGCGCAGCAGGTCGCCGCGGTTGCCGCCTTCCTGCGCGGCCGCGGGATCGAGCCGGGCGACCGCGTGCTGCTGGTGAGCGAGAACCGGCCGGAATTCCTGGTGGCGGATACCGCGATCATGGCGATCGGTGCCGTTTCGGTGCCGACCTACACCACCAACACCGTGGCGGACCACGCCCATATCCTGCGCGATTCGGGGGCGCGGGCGGCCATCGTCTCCTCGCCGAGGCTGGCCGAGCGGGTGCTGGAGGGGGCGCGGGAGACCCGGGCGCTGGAACTGCTGGTGTGCATGGATGGCCCCGCCCCGACGCCGGCCGGCATGGCCAGCGCGCTGTGGGCCGAGGCATTGGCCACGCCGGGCAACCTGCCGCTGCTGGCGGCCGAGGTGGAGCAGATCCCCGGCGGCCGGCTGGCCTGCCTGATCTATACCTCCGGCACCGGGGGCATGCCGCGCGGCGTGATGCTGCCGCACCGGGCCATGCTGGCGAACCGGGACGGCGTGGCCGAGGTGCTGCGGCCGCTGAAGCTGGACGGCGAGTGCTACCTTTCCTTCCTGCCGATGAGCCACGCCTATGAGCATACGGTCGGCTACCTGTTCCCGTCCGAGGGGATCGAGGTGGTGTATTCCCGCGGCGCCGACCGGGTGGCGCAGGAGTTCCAGGAGATCCGGCCCGCCATCGTCACCGCCGTGCCACGGCTGTTCGAGGTGCTGCGGGCGCGGATGCTGACGCAGCGCGACCAGTCCAGCCCGCTGAAGCAGAAGCTGTTCGACCGCGCCCTGGCGCTGGGGCTGCGGCGGATGGACGGGCCGCCACTGACCCTGCTGGAGCGCGCCGAGGATGCGGTGCTGGAGCGCGTGGTGCGGGCCAAGGTGCGGGCGCGCTTCGGCGGCCGGCTGGTGGCGATGGTCAGCGGCGGTGCG
>CAIMOR010000142.1 GCA_903843125.1 uncultured Rhodospirillales bacterium | reverse complement strand
CGGCGCCTGCAGCGGCAGAACCGCCTGGCGCTGCTGTTCATCTCGCACGACCTGATGGCCGTGCGCAGCATCGCGCAGCGCGTGGCGGTGATGTACCTTGGCCGCCTGGTCGAGACGGCGCCGACCGCCGCGTTGTTCGAAGCACCGCTTCACCCCTACACCCGCGCCCTGCTGGATGCGGTGCCCGCGCCGGAACACGGCGCCGCGCCGCGACCGCTGCTGGAGGGTGAGCTGCCCAGCCCGCTGGCGCCGCCCACGGGCTGCCATTTCCACCCGCGCTGCGCCTTCGCCACCGCACGCTGCGCCGAGCAGGCGCCGCCGATGGTGGAAGCCACGCCGGGCCATGGCGTTGCCTGCCACCACGCCGCCACGCTGCCACCCTGGCCCGGCCTCAGCCCGGCGCTGACCCGGCCGCTGTCGCCGCGGCTGGCCCGCCTGCTCGCCCGCTTCCACGCCTGACCGAACGGAGCTGCCCGATGCGCATCCTTCCCCTGCTGCTGATGCTGTTCTGCACCAGCGCCGCGCTGGCGCAGGGCACGCTGCGCATCGGCATCGGCGACGACCCCGACGCGCTGGACCCGACGCTGAACCGCGCCGCCAGTGGCCGCCAGCCATTGACCGCGGTCTGCGACAAGCTGTTCGACGTGACCACGGAACTGCGCCTGACGCCGCAGCTGGTCACCAGCTACGAGATCGCCGGCGACAACCGCTCGGTGACGCTGAAGCTGCGCGAGGGCGTGCGCTTCCACGACGGCGAGCCGTTCGACGCCGAGGCCGTTGCCTTCAACCTGAACCGGCACCAGACCATGCAGGGCAGCCTGCGCCGCACCGAGCTGGCGGCGCTGGCCGGCACCGAGGTGGTCGACCCCGGCACCATCCGCCTGCTGCTGAAGGCGCCGCAGGCCTACCTGCTGCTGATCAACCTGGCGGAGCGCGCGGGCATGATGGTCTCGCCGAAGGCGGCGCGCGAGGCCGGCGAGCGCTTCGCCCTGCACCCGGTCTGCGCCGGCGCCTTCCGCTTCGTCGAGCGCGTGCCGCAGGGCCGCATCGTGGTGCAGCGCTATGACGGCTACTGGAACCGCGACAACATCCACCTGGACCGCGTCGAGTACCTGCCGATCAGCGACAGCACCGTACGCCTGGCCGGACTGCGCTCCGGCGAGTTGCAGATCGTCGAGCGGCTGTCGCCGACCGACCTGCCGCAGCTGCGCGGCGACGCGCGCGTCACCTCGGTCGCGACGCCCGATCTCGGCTTCCACGCCATCCGCTTCAACATGGCCAATGGCCCGCGCCAGCGCATCTTCGGGGGCGACATCCGCATTCGCCAGGCGGTCGAGGCGGCGATCGACCGTCGCGCCATGGTGCAGGCGCTGTTCGAGGACCAGTACACCGCTGGCAACCAGTTCGTCGGGCCGGAGAGCGTCTATTACGACCAGTCCCACCCGGTGCCGCCGCGCGATGTCGCCCGCGCCCGCGCGCTGCTGCGGCAAGCCGGCCAGCCCAACCTGACCTTCACGCTGCTGGTCCCCTCGGAGCGCGAGCGGCAGGAGGCGGCGCAGATGGTGCAGGCCATGCTGGCGGAAGCCGGCATCAGCATGAAGATCGAGACGCAGGACAATACCTCCCTGCTCGCCGCCTCGCAGCGCGGCCAGTTCGATGCCGTGTTCAGCTTCTGGAGCGGCCGGCCGCACCCGGACGGCAACAGCTATTCCCACTTCGCCTGCGCCGGCCCGCTGAACGACAGCCGCTACTGCAACCCGGCGCTGGACGCGCTGCTGACCCAGGGCCGCGAGGCCACCGACGATGCCGAGCGCGTGCGCATCTACCGCGCGGCCAATGCGCTGCTGGTGGAGAACGTGCCGCATGTGGTGGTGTGGCACCGGCGCACCTTCACCGGACTCAGCACCCGCCTTGCCGGCTTCGTCCCGCATCCGGACAGCACCATCCGCCTGGTCGGCCTGCGGCTGAACTGATGCGCTTCCTGCTGTTCCTCGGCCAGCGCCTGGCGCTGACGGTGCCGACGCTGCTGATCCTCTCGGTGCTGGTCTTCGCCCTGCAGCATCTGCTGCCCGGAGACCCGGCACTGGCCCTGGCTGGCGAGGACATGGACCCGGCTGTCGTCGCGGAAATCCGCCATCGCTTCGGCTTCGACCTGCCGATTTGGCAGCAATACCGGAACTGGCTGCTGGCGGCGCTGCGGGGCGACCTCGGCATGTCGCTGCGCAACAGCATGAGCGTGGTGCACCTGCTGCTCGGCAAGCTCGGCATCACGTTGCAACTGGCCGTCGCCGCCATGACGCTGGCGGTGGCCGTCGGCATTCCGCTCGGCGTGCTGGCGGCGGCACGGCCCGGCAGCCTGGCCTCCATCGCGGCCAGCGGCTTCGCCCTTTCGGGCATCTCGGTGCCGCATTTCTGGCTCGGCATCATGCTGGTGCTGGCGTTCTCGGTGAACCTCAACTGGTTCCCGTCCTCCGGCTACACGCCCTTCGCGGAGGACCCCGGGCGCTGGGCCATGGGGCTGGTGCTGCCGGCCTTTGTGCTCGGCACCGGCATTGCCGGCGTGCTGATGCGCCACACCCGCAGCGCCATGCTGCAGGCGCTCGGCAGTGACTACATCCGCACCGCCCGCGCCAAAGGCCTGCGCGAGCAGCGCGTGGTGCTGAAGCACGCGCTGCGCAACGCGCTGGTGCCGGTGGTCACGCTGGGCGCGATCGAGTTCGGGCAGTTGCTGTCGGGCGCGGTACTGACCGAGCAGATCTTCTCCATACCGGGCTTCGGCAAGCTGCTGGTGGATGGCGTGCTGTACCGCGACTACGCCGTGGTGCAGGGCTTGGTACTGGTCTCCGCGCTGCTGTTCATCACCGCCAGCCTGGTGGCGGATATCCTGTACTTCGTCATCAACCCCCGGCTGCGGAGCTGAGCATGGCCAGCGCCCCCGCCGCTGCCATCCCTGCCGCCATGGCGGACGGCCGCCTGCGCCGTGTGCTGCGCCGGCTCAGGCGCCAGCCGGCCAGCCTGGTGGCCGGCGCGGTCATCCTCGGCTTCATCGTCGTGGCGCTGGCGGCGCCCTGGGTGGCGCCGCAGGACCCGCTGGCTTCCAGTTTCCTCGCCGTGCGCAAGGCGCCATCGGCAGCGCATTGGCTGGGCACCGACGAGGTCGGCCGCGACGTGTTCTCCCGCCTGGTCTGGGGTGCCCGCACCTCCATGCTGGCGGGGCTGATCCCCGTGCTGGTGGCGCTCTCCATCAGCCTGCCGCTCGGCCTGCTGAGCGGCTATGCCGGCGGCTGGGTGGACATGCTGCTGATGCGCGTGGTGGACGCCATGCTGGCCATTCCGTTCCTGATCATCGCCATCGCGCTGGCCGCCTTCCTCGGGCCGGACATCTGGAACGCGATGATCGCCATCGGCATCGCCGCGCTGCCCATCTTCGTGCGCCTGGCGCGGGCCGCGGCCATGAGCGTGCGCGCCGAGGACTACGTGGAGGCCACGCGCTCGCTCGGCAGTGCGCCGCTGCGCATCGCGGTGCGGCACATCCTGCCCAACATGCTGCCGCCGCTGCTGGTGCAGACCAGCGTCATGGCGGCCTCGGCCATCATCGCGGAGGCGTCGCTCTCCTTCCTCGGCCTCGGTCAGCAGCCGCCGGCGCCCAGCTGGGGCAGCATGCTGAACGCGGCGCAGCGCCACATGGCGGCGGCGCCGTGGATGGCCATTGCGCCGGGCTGCGCGATCTTCCTGCTGGTCATCTCCTTGAACGTGCTGGGGGACGGCCTGCGCGACGCGCTGGACCCGAAGGGCCGCTGAACGGTTGCGCCTGGCCCCCCGCCCGCCGCATCATCGCGGCGACAGGAAAGGGCAGGGACCATGGACGGCAGCCTCGGCATCACCACGCACCGCACCGCCTGCCCGCATGACTGCCCCAGCGCCTGCGTGCTGGAGGTGGAGCGCCTGTCGCCGACGCGCATCGGCCGGGTCCGCGGCTCGCACAGCTACGACTACACCGCCGGCACCTGCTGCGCGAAGGTGGCGCGCTACGCCGAGCGGGTGCACCACCCGGACCGCCTGACCCACCCGCTGCTGCGCGTCGGCGCCAAGGGAGAGGGCCACTTCGCCCCAATCAGCTGGGACGAGGCGCTGGACCGCATCGCCGGCGCCTTCCGCGACGCCGCGGCGAAGCACGGCGCGCAGAGCGTCTGGCCGTACCAGAGCGGCGGCAACATGGGCATGCTGCAACGCTATGGCCTGGACCGGTTGCGCCATGTCATGCGCTATTCCCGGCAGAAATCGACCATCTGCATCACCCCCGGCGAGAGCGGCTGGAAGGCCGGGCATGGCCAGGCCCGCGGCGCCGACCCGCGCGGCATCGCCCAGGCCGACCTGATCCTGATGTGGGGCGGCAATCCCGTCACCACCCAGGTGAACCTGATGCACCACATCCAGCAGGCGCGGAAGCAGCGCGGCGCGAAGCTGGTGGTGGTGGATGCCTATCGCTCCCCCACCATGGAAGCCGCCGACATCGCCGTGCTGCTGCGCCCGGGCACCGATGCCGCGCTGGCGCTGGCGATGATGGCCGTGGCGCTGCGGGAAGGCCGGGCGGACCACGCCTTCCTGGCCGCGCATACCGATTTCGACGCCGGCGTGCAGGCGCATATCCTCTTGCACACGCCGGAATGGGCGGCCGAGATCACCGGCATTCCCGCCGAGGAGATCCTGGCCCTGGCGCGCCTTTACGCTGGCTCGGACCGCTGCTTCCTGCGTTGCGGCGTCGGCTTCACCCGCAGCCGCAACGGCGCCGCCAGCATCCACGCCGTCAGTGCGCTGGCGGTGCTGAACGGCAGTTGGTCCAAGCCCGGCGGCGGCGCCTTCTTCTACGCGACGGACGGCTGGCGCATGGACACCAGGCTGACCCAGGCGAGCGACCGGATCGACTCCGCCACGCGCATCCTGGACCAGTCCCGCATCGGCCCGGTGCTGACCGGCGAGACGGCGGCGCTGGCGGGCGGGCCGCCCGTGATGGCCATGCTGATGCAGAACGCCAACAGCGCCGATGTCGCGCCCGACAGCCACCTGGTGCGCCGCGGTCTGGCGCGGGAGGACCTGTTCGTCGCGGTGCATGAGCAGTTCCTGACGCCGACGGCCGCGCTGGCCGATGTGGTGCTGCCGGCGACGACCTTCCTGGAGCATGACGACATCTATCGCGGCCTGGGCCATACCGCGCTGACCATCGGCCCCCGCGTGATCGAGCCCTGGGGCGAGGCGCGCAGCAACAGCGCCGTCGTCGCCAGGCTGGCCCAGCGGCTGGGCGCCGAGCACGAGAGCTTCGGCATGAGCGATGTCGAGATCCTCGACGCGGCCCTGCAGGGCGCCGGCCTCGGCACCTGGGCGGAGGCTGTGGCGGCGGGCACGGTGGATGTCGGCAACCGCATTCCGGCCGGCGCGGCTTTCCAGGGCTTTCCGCAGCCGGATGGCCGCTTCCGCTTCAAGCCGGACTGGGCCGCGCTGGGCCCCTACAGCGCCGGCATGCCGGCCGTTGCCAGCTACTGGCCGAACGTGGAGGCCGCAACGGCCGAGACGCCGTTCCGCCTGATCACGCCGCCGGCGCGCAGCTTCCTCAACACCAGCTTTTCCGAGACGCCAGGTTCCCGCAAGCGGGAGGGCGCGCCGGTGCTGCTGCTGCACCCTGAGGACGCCGCGGCGCAGGGCATCGCAACGGGCATGCAGGTGCGCATCGGCAACGCACGCGGCAGCATCACGCTGGCGGCCAAGCTGTTCGACGGCCTGCGCCCGGGCGTGCTGGCGCTGGAGGGCATCCACCCTGGCACCGCTTTCCCCGAGGGCATCGGCGTCAACGCGCTGGTCGGCGCGGACCCGGTGGCGCCAGGTGGCGGCGTCGCCTTCCACGACAGCGCGGTGTGGCTGCGTCCCGCCTGATGCGGCTGCCCTTCACGGTCATCGGCGGCTTCCTCGGCGCCGGCAAGACCACGCTGCTGAACCGGCTGCTGCACCAGGGCCGCCGCCGTTATGCCGTGCTGGTGAACGACTTCGGCAGCCTGAACATCGACGCCACGCTGATCGCCGGGCATAGCGGCCGCACGCTGCAGCTGACCAATGGCTGCGCCTGCTGCTCGCTCGGCGGCGGCCTGCTGGACGGGTTGGGCGACCTGCTGGACAGCGGCCAGCCCTTCGACCAGGTGGTGGTGGAGGCCAGCGGCGTCGCCGACCCCTGGCGCATTGCGGAAGTTGCCTTGGTTGAGCCGCGCCTGACGCTGGACGCGGTGCTGGTGCTGGCCGATGCAACCCGGCTTCCGGCGCAACTGGCGGACCGCTACGTGGGGGAGACGGTGCGGCGGCAACTGCTGGCCGCCGACCTGGTGCTGCTGAACAAGCGGGACCTGGCCAGTGCCGCCGCTTTGGCCGAGGCCCGCGCCGCCGCGCTGGCGCTCCGCCCCGGCCTGCGGCTGGTGGAGACGGCGCAGGCCGCGCTGCCGGACGACGTGCTGGACCAGGCGCCACCGCCGCGCAGCCGCTTCCGCGCCGAGGCGGCCGCGCACGAGGACAGCTTCCGCCGCTTCCTCTACCAGCGCGAAGGCCGCTTCGACCACGCCGCGCTGGCGCGAGCGCTGCAGGCGATGCCGCCGGCGCTGCTGCGGCTGAAGGGCTTCTGCGCCACCACGCAGGGTCCGGCCCTGCTGCAGATGGTCGGCGCGCGCTGGACGCTTTCGCCCGCGACTGCCGACGGCATCGCCCTGGTTGGCATCGGTACGCCGGAGTTGGCCGGGCTGGCCCCCGCGCTGGATGCGGCGCTTGCCGGTTCATAAGGTTCGCAGGAATGAAACGGCAGCGAATGGTTTGTTAAAATTTGCTCAGCACATCAACCCCGCATTGAGGCGCCATAATTCGAGTGTAAACCCGGAACTGCAACACGGCAGTCACCGAGGGGGCCATGAGCAACGACAAACCGATTCTCCTGGCGCTCTACGGCAGCCCGGTGGCCAGTGGTGTGCCCGGCGCCTATGTCGGCAGCCTGGCCGCCACGGTGCCCAATGTCGCCGATGTCGTGACCTACAGCGTCATCGATCCGCGCTTCCAGATCGTCGGCGATGTGCTGGACCTCGCCCCTGGCGTGGCGCTCGACTACGATACCGCCCACGTGGTCAAGCTGAAGGTCACGGCCACGGTGGTTGGCGGCAAGAGCCTTGCCATGATGTTCGACATTCCCGTCGCCGGCATCAGCTTGGGCACCAGCAACCTCGTCCAGGGCAGTTGGGGCGCGTCCGGGGCCGAGGGCATGGCTGGCTCCGTCGGGCAGCTCGCCCAGGCCGTCTGGAACCAGGCGCAGGTCAAGGGTACCCACACGAATGATTCGGTCTACATCGACCTGGAAGCGCATGCCGGCGCCGGCGGCGGTGGCGGCGGCGGCCATAACTATGGCTGGAACGGCCCGGGCGATACCAGCGTCACGGCTGGCGGCGTGGGTGGCGATGGCGGTCGCAGCCTGGCCGAGGTCACCGGCACGGATTTCGCCCTGAATGCCGGGCACGACAACGTTGTGCTGGTGGCGCAGGCCTATGGTGGCGCCGGCGGTGAGGGCGGCCTCGGCGGCAGTGCGACCTGGGCAGACAGCGCGATCGGCGGCCAGGATGCCGGCGCCGGCGGTAACGGTGGCGATGCCGCGGCGATCTTCCAGAACCTGACCTTCACCGCGACCGGGTCGCTGAGCCTCTACCTCGACGGCTACGCGCTGGGCGGTGCCGGCGGCTCGGGCGCCTATGGCGGGGCTGGCGGCAATCCGGTCAATCACCCCTACGACATCATCGGCGGTACCGGGGGCCATGGCAGCAACGAGGGCGCCAGCGGCATCGGCGTGGCGGAGGCGACCGGCATTGCGGTGAAGGCCACCGGCACGTCCGGCGCCGACAACATCGACATCCACCTGGAAGCCATCGGCGGCGGCAGTCAGGACAATACCGGCGGCCAGGGCGGCAATGCCGGCCTGGGGTTGCTGCCGAACGGCCTGTCCTTCCAGGGTGGCCAGCCCGGCAATGGCGGCAATGGCGGGCTGGGCGGCGACGCAACGGCGGAACTGACCAACGACCAGATCCTGACCGGCAGCGGCAACGACCTGGTGACGCTGGACCTCAGCGCGCAGGAAGGTCGAGGGGGCGTTGCCGGTGCGGCCGGCAACCCGGCCTACAGCTACCTGGGCGTGGCCACGCCGCCCAGCCCCGGCAACGCCGGCGTGGATGGCATGCATGGCAATGCCAGCCTGACGGTCACCGGAAACGTCGTGAAGCTGGGCGCCGGCGACGACAAGCTGGTCCTCGACCTTGCGGTCACCGACCCCGATGGTGACGCGCTCGGGCTCAGCACCGCGTTCGGCAACTTCACCTTCAGTGGCAACAACTTCCAGGGCGGCACCGGCAACAACACGCTGGACCTCAGCGGCGTGCGGGGCGCCGCCGCCACCGTGGATGTGGCGCATGACAAGCTGTTCCTCGCCGATTCCGCCGCCAACGTGATGGTCGGCTTCAACATCTTCGTCGGCACCCACAGCGGCGACACGTTCTTCGACGGCGCAGGCTCGCAGACCTATACCGGCGGCGGCGGGCTGGACCGCTTCGTCTTCAAGCCCGGCCACGGCACCGACACCATCGACCAGTGGAGCGGCCTTGACGTCATGACCCTGAAGGGCTTCGGGGCCGGACTGCAAAGCTTTGCCGATGTCATGGCGAACAGTGCCGATGGCGCCCTCGGAGTTACCATCTCCACGCCGGATGGCGGCAGCGTCCTGCTGCCCTTCATCGCCAAGGCGGATCTGGTCGCGTCCGAGTTCCTGTTCGCCTGAGGCGCCTTCCGGCCCTGGCCTGAAACCTGCGTCGCGCAGGCGCAGGGGTCCAAGCCCTCGGGGTTGCTGCCGAAGACCTCACCAGCGAGGTGAAGCGGCCTTCCGCCCATAGGACGCTTCCGTGAGCGTCTGGCGGACTTCAGCCGCCGTCCTGCCGCGCCGTCTCCCAACCCAGCTCGGCGATCGGCACGGCCAGGCGCCCGTTGGCCTCGGCATCAGGCCCCACCGCGGTGCCGTCCAGCACGCGCTTCATGATGCCCTGCATGATCGCGGCCAGCCGGAACAGGTTGAAGGCGATGTAGAAGTCCAACCCGGGAATGCCGGCCCGCCCGGTACGGCGGCAATAGGCGGCAACATGCTCGGCTTCCGAAGGGATGCCCAGCGCCGTCAGGTCGCTGCCGGCCAGGCCGCGGAACAACTCGGGCGTAATGCGCCAGGCCATGACGTTGTACGCGAAATCCGCCAGCGGGCTGCCCAGGGTCGAGAGTTCCCAGTCCAGCACCGCCACCACACGCGGCTCGGTGGGGTGGAAGACGAAGTTGTCCATCCGACAGTCGCCGTGCACCACGCTCACCGTCGGGTCGTCGTGCTTGGCCAGCTGCGCCGGCAGCCACTCGATCAAGCGTTCCATCGGCTCGATCCGTTGCGTCTCGCTGGCGCGGTACTGCCGGCTCCACCGCTCGATCTGCCGGCCCATGTAGTTGCCGGGGCGGCCATAGTCGCCAAGGCCGGCCGCCACCGGGTCGATGCCGTGCAACTGCGCCAGCGTCGCGTTCATCGCATCGAACAGCGGGGCACGCTGCTCGCGCGGCACCTCCGGCAGGCGCGGGTCGAAGAAGATCCGGCCGGCAACGAAATCCATCACGTAGAACGGCGTGCCGACCACGCTGGCATCGTCGCTGTAGCCGTACACTTGCGGCGTCGGCAGGCCCGCCGCATGCAGGCCGCCGATCACGCGGTATTCGCGGTCCACCGCATGGGCCGAGGGCAGCAGCACGCCATCCGGCTTGCGGCGCAGCACGTAGTCGCCGCTGGCCGCCTTCAGCCGGAAGGTCGGGTTGGACTGTCCGCCCGCCAGCTGCACCATCTCGAACGGGCCTTGGAAGCCCGGGACATGCGCCTCCAGCCAGTCCTGCAATGCGCCTACTGCCACTTCTTCAACTCCAACCTGGCAATCTGCGCCCGGTGCACTTCGTCCGGCCCATCGGCGAAGCGCAGCGCCCGCGCCTGAGCATAGGCATAGGCCAGGCCGAAATCCTGCGACACCCCGCCGCCGCCATGCGCCTGGATGGCCCAGTCGATGATGGTGCAGGCCATGTTGGTCGCCATCACCTTGATCATGGCGATCTCGCTGCGCGCCGCCTTGTTGCCCACCGTGTCCATCATCCAGGCCGCCTTCAGCGTCAGCAGCCGGGCCTGGTCGATCATGATCCGCGCCTCGGCGATGCGTTCCTGCGTCACGCCCTGCTCGGACAGCTTCTTGCCGAAGGGCGCCCGCACCAGCGCCCGCCGGCACATTTTTTCGAGGGCTACCTCGGCCTGGCCGATCAGCCGCATGCAGTGGTGGATGCGGCCCGGGCCAAGCCGGCCCTGCGCAATCTCGAAGCCGCGGCCCTCGCCCAGCAGCATGTTCTCGACCGGCACTTCCACATTCTCGAACAGCGTCTCCGCATGGCCATGCGGCGCGTCGTCGTAGCCGAAGACGGTCAGCGGTCGCAGCACGGTGATGCCCGGCGCGTCCCGCGGCACCAGGATCATGCTCTGCTGCTGGTGGCGCGGCGCCGCCGGGTCGGTCTTGCCCATCAGGATGAAGATGCGGCAGCGCGGGTCCGGCGCGCCTGACGACCACCACTTGCGGCCGTTGATGACGTAGCGGTCGCCGCGTCGCTCGATCCGCGTCTCGATGTTCGTTGCGTCGGAGGACGCCACCGCCGGTTCGGTCATGGCGAAGCAGCTGCGGATGCGGCCCTCCAGCAGCGGCGCCAGCCAGCTCTCCTGCTGGGCCGGCGTGCCGTAGCGCACCAGCACCTCCATGTTCCCGGTATCCGGCGCCGAGCAGTTGAACAGCTCCGGCGCCCAGTGGACGCGGCCCATCACCTCGCACAGCGGGGCATATTCCACATTGGTCAGGCCGGCGCCGAGGTCGCTTTCGGGCAGGAACAGGTTCCACAGCCCGGCCTCGCGCGCCTTCGCCTTCAGCTCCTCGATGATCGCCGGCGCCACCCAGCGGTCGCCCTCGGCCACCTGGCGATCGTACAGCGCTTCGTTCGGATACACATGGGCGTCCATGAAGGCGCCCAGCCTCGCCTGCAGCTCCCGCACCCGCGGCGGATGGTCGAAATCCATGTGTCTCCCCTTGGGGCGCTTCCCGTGCTTCCTGCCAGGGAACCACAGCCCCGGCCCCGGTGCCACCCGCGCCAATGCCACTGGCCGCCACCGCGCCATGCGACTGGTACCCACCTCGCCATGCGACTGGTACCCACCGCGCCAATGCGACTGGTACCCACCGCGCCAATGCGACTGGTAACCGCCGCGCCAATGCGACTGGTACCCGCCGCGCCAATGCGACTGGTACCCGCCGCGCCAATGCGCGAGGTTGCCGCCTCACCGAGGGGTCCCGCCATGCCAAGCATCGACCATGCCGACCTGGTGGCGCTTCTGGCGCGCATCCTGGCTCGGCACGGCTACAGCGCCAGCAACGCCCATGTGCTGGCCGAGACCATGGCCGCGGCGGAACGCGACGCCGCCCACAGCCACGGCGTCTTTCGCCTGGAGGGCTACCTGGCGGACGCCCGCAGCGGCTGGGCCAAGGCCGATGCGGTGCCCCGCCTGCTGCCCAGCCCGGCCGCCCTCATCCTGGTGGATGCCGACAACGGCCACGCCCAACCGGCCTGGCAGCGCGGGCGGGAACGCCTGGTCGCCCGCGCCGGCGAACTCGGCCTGGCCGGCATGGTCGTCCGCAACAGCCACCACCTGGCCGCGCTGTGGCCGGAGGTGGAAGACCTGGCCGAGGCCGGCCTGGTCGGGCTGAACTTCCGCGGCTCCAGGCCCTTCCTGGCGCTGCCCGGCGGCCGGGCGCCGCTGCTGGGCACCAACCCCTGGGCCTTCGCCTGCCCGCGCGCCGGCCAGCCGCCCATCGTCTTCGACATGGCCAGCAGCGCCATGGCGCGGGGCGACCTGATGCTGGCGGCGCGCGAGGGCAGGGCAGTGCCCGAGGGCGCCGGCCTCGACGCCGCCGGCCTGCCCACCACGGACCCCGCGGCCATCGTCGACGGCGGCGTGCAGCTGCCCTTCGGCGGGGTCAAGGGCGGGCTGGTGGCGCTGATGGTGGAACTGCTGGCCAATGCCATCACCGGCAGCCTGCTGGCGCTGCAGGACCAGTCGGCCGAGGTGCCGGGCGCCGCCACGGCCAATGGCGGCCAGCTGATACTGGCGGTGAACCCCATGGCCAGCGGCGGTGCCGGCTTCGCGCTGCAGGTGGAGGCGTTGGCCACGGCGCTGGAAGCCACCGGCGCCCGGCTGCCCGGCGCCCGCCGCCACGCCGCCCGCGCCCGCAGCCGGCGCGACGGCATTGCGCTGGCCGCCGACCGGCTGGCGGAACTGCATCGACTGGCCGGCGGTTGAACGGAACGGCGCTGCGGCCCGGCGGCGTTGACGGCCTCGACGCGACGCCGCCGGCCCGCCACTCTCGCCCGGCACCATGGAGCGCAGCATGAGCGACAGTTATATGCAGGACCAGGCCGAGCAATTGGCGCAGCACCTGCGCCTGACCGATGGCAAGTCCGGCCATGTCGAGGCCACGGCCGACGGCTTCCAGGTCTTCATCCGCAAGAAGTGGCCGGGCAAGCTGCTGGCCAGCTGGGACGGCATGCCGGTGGAATGGCACCTCAACGTCGGCACCAACAAGGCGGCGAATCGGTAACGGGACCGGCCGGCGCTTGCCCCGGGGCGGCCGCGCCCGCTACGGCCGCCGGAAGCGCAGCGGCAGCCCGCGCGCCTTCCAGCCTTCCTCGATCGCATCCAGGTCGGTGAAGCCGGAGGGATTGTCCCGCCGCGGCGCGGTCAGCAGCCCGGGCGCCCGCTCCCGCTGCCAGATCCCCAGCAGCCGGCGCAGTTCGGCCAGCGGCTCCAGGTGGTCGTCCACCCGCAGGTCGGCATCGGGGAAATCCTCGGTCGTGATCAGCTTCAGCGCCGCCGATTGCCGCCCGCGGCGGTCGCCACCGGCGGCTTCGCCGGCGTCCAGCGCGGCCATGATGCGCTCCGGCAGCGTCAGCGTGTCGTTGGCCATATAGCTGGCCAGGGTATCGGCCACCACGGCTTCCCCGGCCAGCATGTTGCCGGCCACGCTGACATCGTGCCCGTGCGCGTCGCCGCACCATTCCACGCAGTTGCCGCCGGTCCAGGCGGCGCTGCGGCCATGGCGGTCCAGCGCATGCACCTGGCGGATGCCGCGGCCTTCGTCGCCGGCCAGCGCGCCCTCGATCGCGGCGCGGGGGTGCAGGCCGCGCGCCATGCCATCCAGCACGGCCGGACCCAGGTAGCGGTTGGTCATGGACTGCGTCGCCACCGCGCCGACCCCCGCCCGCAGGAAGGGGCAACTGGCGCCAACCGCGAAGGCGCAGGTGGTGATCCCCACGGCAAAGCCTCCGCTGGAGGGATCTCGTGCCAGAATGGACCAGGTCATGAGCGGAATCCTCAGGTGCGGCGCCACGTCATACCTGGGGCCGCCTACCGTTGCGCCAAGCCCCCGACGCGGGCACCTTGCTGCCGAACATGCGGGGGAACGCGGAAATGGGCAGTTGGGCAATCGGGCGGCGCAACGCCCTTGGGCTGTTGGCCGGGCTGGCGGCGGCACCGGCCGGCGCCGATACCGGCTGGTCGGACCGCCCGGTGCGCCTGGTGGTGCCGTTCGGCGCCGGCGGAGCCTCCGATACGCTGGCCCGCACCTGCGCCCAGGCCCTGGCCGATGAACTGCCGGGCCGCTCCCTGGTGGTGGAGAATCGCGGTGGCGCCGGCGGCACCATCGCCGGTGCCGTGGTCGCCCAGGCCCGGCCGGACGGCTACACGCTGATGCTGGCCGACCTTGGCGCCAACGCCATTGCGCATGAGATGATGCGCGGCCTGCCCTACGACCCGCCGACCGCCTTCACCCCGATCTGCCACCTGACCAACCTGCCGGTGGTGGTGGTGGTGAAGCCGGGCCTGCCGGTACACACCGCCGCCGAGTGGTTCGCCTTCGCCAAGGAACGGGCGGCGACGCCGCTGACCTATGCCCACCCCGGCATCGGCTACCCCAGCCAGCTGGCGCATGAGCTGATGCTGCAGCTGACCGGCACCAGGATGATCCCGGTCAGCTACCGCAGCGGCGCCGAGGTGATGCGCGCCGTCATCTCCGGCGAATGCGACTGCGCCATCCCCACGGTATCCTCCTCGCTGCCCTTCATCCGCGAGGGCAAGGCCAGGGCCATCGCGGTGCTGACCGCCGGCCGGGTGCCGCAACTGCCGGACACCCCGCCCATCGGCGACACGCTGCCGGGCTTCGAGGCCAGTGTCTGGAACGGCATCGTCGGCCCCGCCGGCATGGACCCGGCGCTCGTCGACCGGATCAACCAGGTCTTCGTCGCCCTGATGCACCGGCCCGAGGTGGTTGCCCGCGTGCAGTCCAGCCAGGCCGCCCAGGTCGTGGCCGGCACGCCCGCCGCGTTCGCCGCGTTGATCAAGGCCGAGATCGCGCGCTGGACCCCGCTGATCCGCGCCAACAACCTGCGCGCCGAATAGGAACCGCCATGAGCGACAAGCCCGAAGTCACTGCCCGCCCCGCCAGTACCGTGCTGCTGGTGCGCGATGGCGAGCAGGGGCTGGAAGTGTTCATGGTGGTGCGCAACCGCGCCATCGATTTCGCCGGCGGCGCGCTGGTCTTCCCGGGTGGTCGCGTCGAGCCCGACGACGTCGAGATCGCCGGCGGCGAGTGCCTGGACGCCTTCCGCATCGCCGGCATCCGCGAGACCTTCGAGGAATGCGGCGTGCTGCTGGCGCGGCCGGCGGGCTGCCCGGTCATGATCGGCGCCGAGACGCTGCTGCGGATCGAGGACACCCACCGCGCCGCGATGAACCGCGGCGAGCGCACGCTGTCCGAGTTGCTGGCCGCCGAGCGGCTGCAGCCGGCCACCGACGCCATGCTGCACTTCGCCCATTGGGTGACGCCGCCGGGCCGCTCCAAGCGGTTCGACACGCAGTTCTTCCTGGCCGCGGCGCCGCCCGACCAGGCCGCGGTGCATGACGGCAGCGAAAGCGTGGAGAGCGAATGGCTGCGCCCGGCCGACGCGCTGCGGGAAGCCGATGCAGGCCGCCGCACCCTGGTCTTCGCCACCCGCCGGAACCTCGAGAAGCTGGCGCGCTACGCCACGGTGGCGGAGGCGCTGGAGGCGGTGGCGGCGTACCGGGTCGTCACGGTGATGCCGGAGCTGGCGAAGACCGAGGCCGGTCCGCGCCTGCGCATCCCCGCCGCCGCGGACTACGACGGCGAGTTGTTCGAGCTGCTGGACAAGCCGGCCATCGGCGCAGGCTGAGGCCGCCGCGCCGTCAGCAGCCCATCTTCCCGGCCAGGTCCTGGAAGTCGGTGCCGACCCAGTCCCAGGCCTGGCTCGGTGCCAGGTCGGTGGCCTGGTCGTCGCCGTGCTCGGTCGGGCGGGTGACGAAGGCGGTCTTCAGCCCGGCCTTCCGCGCCGCCGCCAGGTCGCCGTTGTGCGCCGCCACCAGGCACAGCTCGTCCGGGCGGATCATCAGCACCTCCGCCGTGCGCAGGTAGGCTTCCGGCTGCGGCTTGTAGGCCTGGGCCACCTCGGCGCCGAGGATGGCGTCCCAGGGGATGCCGGCCCGCTTGGCCATGGCGGTCATCAGCGCGATGTTGCCGTTGCTGAGCGGCGCGATGATGTAATTGCGCTTCAGCCGGGTCAGGCCGGCCACCGCTTCCGGCCAGGGGTCCAGCTTGCGCCAGGCGTTGTTCCACTCGGCCAGCTCGGCCTCGCCGATCTTCGCCGGGTCGCTGCCGAGGTCGCGCAGCAGGCCATCGAGGTTCTCGCGGTGCAGCACGTCGAGGCGCGTCCAGGGCCGGCGGCCGCTGCGGCATTCCTCCATCGCCGGCTGGTAGCGCCGGCGCCAGGCATCGGCGAAGCCGAGCGGCGTGGCGTTGACGCCGTGGCGCGCCAGGTAGGGCGCGCTCTCGCGGGCCACGCTGGTGCGCCAGTCCACCACGGTGCCGAACACGTCGAAGACGCAGGCCTTGACCGTCATGTCGCTCATTCTCCCTGGGCCCACTTCTTCTCGAACTCCCAGACCTCCGGGAAGCCCATCAGCTCGGTCATCCGCCGGAAGCCATAGGCCTCGCCCAGCGCGATGCTGTCGCCGTGCTGCTTCAGGTGGGCGTAGCACGTCTCCAGCGCCTGCGCGGCGGCGAGGAAGCCGGTGCCGGGGTAGATCGCGATGGCGTAGCCCAGCGCCTTCAGCTTTTCGGCCGGCAGCACCGGGGTGCGGCCGCCTTCCACCATGTTGGCCAGCAGCGGCTTGTCGATGGCGCGGCCGATCGCCGCCATCTCGGCCTCGGTCTCCGGGCTCTCGATGAAGATGATGTCGGCGCCGGCCTCGGCGAACATCCTGCCGCGCTTGATCGCCTCGTCCAGCCCCAGCGTGGTGCGCGCATCGGTCCGCGCGACGATCAGGAAGTTGGGGTCGACCCGCGCTTCGGCCGCCACGCGGATCTTCAATGCCGCTTCCTCGGCCGGAATGACGCGGCGGCCCGGCGTATGGCCGCATTTCTTCGGCATTTCCTGGTCCTCCAGCTGAATGCCGGAAACGCCCGCGGCCTCGTAGCCCTGCACGGTGTGGCGCACGTTCAGCAGGCCGCCATAGCCGGTATCGGCATCGGCGATGAACGGCGTGCGGCAGATGCGCGCGAAGGTGGCGACGCGGCCGACCATGTCCGTGTAGGTGCCAAGCCCGGCATCCGGCACGCCGAGGTGCGAGGCCACGGTGCCGAAGCCGGTCATGTACAGGCAGTCGAAGCCCATGGCATCGGCCACCTTGGCAGAGATGCCGTCGAAGATGCCGGGGGCGACGATGAACCTGCCGGCCGCGAGGGCGGCCTTGAGCGCTGGGTTGGCCATTGCATGCTTCCTTACTGTTGCCTGATGGTGCCGGCCGCGGCGGCGGCCGCCCAGATGCCGTCCTCCCGCTGCATCGCCGCCAGCAGCGCCGGCGCGGGGCGCAGGTCGGGCTCGATGCCCATGGCGGTGAGGCGGGCGAGCAATGCCGGGTCGGTGAAGGCGGTCTGCAGCAGCGCGAACTGGCGCTGCGCGATGGCGTCCGGCAGGCCCCTCGGCGCCAGCAGCGCCACCCAGCCGGAAAGGTCGAAATCGGCGATGCCCTGTTCCGCCACCGTCGGCACCTCGGGGAAGAAGGCGCTGCGCCTGGCGGTGGAGGCGGCCAGCAGCCGAACCTTGCCGGTCTGCATGTGCGGCATCACGCTGGCGGTGCTGGTCCAGCCGCTGGGCAGGTGGCCGGCAACGATGTCGTTCATCAGTTGCCCGCCGCTCCGATAGGCCACGTCCGGCATCTCTACCTGTGTACGCCGTGCCAGTTCCTGGCCGATGAAGGAGGACAGGCTTTCCGTGCTGCCTGTGCCGACGCGGCCGGGGTTGGCCTTCGCATAGGCCAGCATGGCGCGCAGGTCGGCGTAGGGCGCGGCGACGTTGGTCGCCAGCATCATGGTGTTGCGCGTCAGCAGCGCCACCGGCGAGAAATCGCGGATCGCGTCGTAGGGCATGCTGGGCAGGAAGTAGCGATTGGCG
>CAIMOR010000141.1 GCA_903843125.1 uncultured Rhodospirillales bacterium | reverse complement strand
CCTTCGGCCCATAGGGCCCGCAAGGTCTCAATGGCCTCCGAGTTCCACTCCATCGTGTGGGTCTCCTACCCGTTCGCCTACCAGATGTCGTCCGACACAAGATACGGTAGGCCAGGGAGGGCGGCAGCCACAAGCAGTGGAAAGGTTAATGCGGCCAGATTTCTGTGGGTAACCCAGCCGCAACCAGGCCCGGCGCCCCTGCAGGCGCCGGGCAGCCGCTCAGAACAGGAGACCCTTCCTAAGCATGCCATGCACGCCCTTTTCCCCGTTCACCGTCTGGGTGACGTGGAAGTCCACCGCCAGGCTGCACAGCTGGTAGGCGTCGGCCGTGGTCAGGTTGGTCCGGCCGGTGATGAAGCCGATCATCTCCTTCAGCGCGATCTTCATCGCGATGTCCAGGTCCTCGTGCATGCCCATGCTGATGTAGTGGGTCGGCGTCTCCGCCCGCGGGTACTTCAGCAGCGGTGCTTCCTTGGAGCCCTTCTCCAGCGTCAGGCGGAAGTGGCCGGTCAGGCACATCTCCAGCGCGTTGATGCAGACCTCGCCATCGCCCTGCACGCCGTGGCCGTCGCCGGCGCTGAACATCGCGCCGGGCACGTGCACCGGCAGGAACAGCGTGGCGCCCTCGCCGCATTCCTTGTTGTCCAGGTTGCCGCCGTGCATCCGCGGCTCCTTGGTGGACAGCGCGCCCCAGTCGGCCGGGGGCGCCACGCCCATCACACCGAAGAACGGGCTGAGCGGCAGGGTGATGCCACCGCCCATCGGCACCTCGCAGGTGCGCTTCTTGCGGTCCACCGGAATGTGCAGCACGCGGCGGTAGTCGAACTCCTCCGGCAGCGTGCCGCCCAGCGGGCGGAACCCGCAGAAGCCCCAGTCGGCGCCCAGCTCGATCTTCTCGATGTCCACGCGCAGCACGTCGCCCGGCTCGGCGCCTTCCACCGCCACCGGCCCGGTGATGATGTGCGGCCCGATGCGCGGCACGCCGCCATCCTGGATCGCGATCAGCTTCGGCGGGATCTTGAACTTGCCGTCGCGCGGCGGGCATTGCTCCGGCCCACCGGAGACGCATTCCAGCACCACCAGGTCGCCGGACTGCACCGTGATGATGGGCGGGAAGCTGGCGTCGAACACGCCCCAGCGCACGTTCTGCGGCAGCGCCTCCACCTTGTGGGTCTTCGGCTTGCTGGGCTTGGCCGGCTTGGCGGCAACGGTCTTCGGCTTGGCGGCGGGTGCTTTCGGCACGCGGATTCTCCCCTGGGGTGAAAGCGATTCGCCATGGGAAGCAATCGCCAAGCCAGCGTCAATCCGTCGCCCACGGGGCGAACGTCAATCCGCCGCCCACGGGGCGAACGTCAACCGCCGCCCTTGCTGGGGCGTCAATCGCCGCCCCGCAGCCGGGCCGCCAGCCTGGCCTGGTCCGCCGGGCAAACCGTGGAAAGCCGCCGATACTCCGCCGGCGTGTCGATCCGCGCATGGGCGCGGGCGCGGGCCGCGCGCATCGCCGCCAGGCTGGGCTCGATCGCCCGGCGCAGCCCGGCCTGCAGCTGCGCCATCGCGGCTTCCTCGGTGGCGCCGTGGCCGGTGGCATGGTCGGCCCAGCCATTCGCCGCGGCGCGGGCGGTGCGCGCCGCCACGGCCAGGCTGGCGCGGTTCGCCTCGGCGTGGCGGCGTTCATGCGCCAGCACCTCGTGCCACAGGCAGCCGCCCTGCGGCACCTCGGCCGCAATGCTGATGCGGTGCGCCGCTTCCACCAGCGTCAGCACCACCTCGGCCGGCACGGCGCAGACCCGGCCGCGGCCGCTGTGGTGCCGGCTGACATGGGCGTTCAGCTCGCTGTGCCATTCGACGCGGGAGGTGGTCAGCGCCAGGTGGTGGCGGCGCTCGGTGCGCCGCTCGCCGCTCTCGGCGTGCATGGCGTCGATGCTTTGCGTGTTGATGACCTCGACCGGCTTGTCCACCACCGCCATGCGGATGCGCGGCGCCCGCACCGGGCAGGACGGCTCCGCCTGCGCCGGCATGGCGGCAGCGAGGCCCGCCAGCAGCAGGAAGGCGAAGCCTCGTGGCCCGAAAGCGAAGGCCGTGATGGCTGACCGAGGCAGCCCGCCAGGGCTGAGCACGCGAATGCGCGACGCGGCGCTACGGCCGCGCAAGCCAGGCGCGCGGAGGCGCGCGCCCGGCGCTTGCGGGCGCCATGAAGCTACAGCCATCCCTTGCGCTTGAAGTAGAAGATCGGCAGCACTGCCGAGACCACCATCAGCAGCAGCGCCAGCGGGTAGCCCAGCCCCCATTCCAGCTCAGGCATGTGCTGGAAGTTCATGCCGTAGATGCTGGCGATCAGCGTCGGCGGCATCAGCGCCACGCTGGCCACGGTGAAGGTCTTGATGATGGCGTTCTGCTCGACATTGATGATGCCGAGCACCGCATCCAGCAGGAAGTTCGCCTTGCTGTTGAGGAAATTCGCGTGTTCCACCAGGCTGCGCACGTCGCGCACCAGGGTCTTGATCAGCGGCTGGTTCTCGCGCCGGATCGCGCCGGCCTTCTCGGCGCCGACGAAGGTGAGGATGCGCGACAGGCCGAGCAGCGTCTCCGACGCCCGCGTGGTGACTTCCCCGACCTGGCCCAGCGTGATCAGCGCGTCCTTCAGGTCGGCGTCCTTGGTCGTCGCCTTAACCTTCACCGCGCGGGCGGTGCGGAAGGCGGCCTGGCTGGCGCGGTCCATGTCGGCGGCGATGCGTTCCAGTATATCGGCCAGCCGGTCCACCACCTGCTCGAACAGGTGGAACATCACCGCATCGGGCGTGGCCATCAGCGCCGCCGGGGTGCGCTGGCAGCGCGCCGCGAACACCGCGAAGGCCTTCGGCGTGGCGTAGCGCACCGTGATCAGGTTGGCATTGGCCAGCACGAAGGTGATGGCGGTGGAGCTGAACTCGCCATTGTCGACGCCATACAGGAACGGTGCGGTCAGGAAGAGGGTGTCCTCCTCCTTGTACAGCCGCGACGAGCTCTCGATTTCCTGCATTTCCTCGCGGGTCGGAATCTCCAGCCGCAGTGCGTCCTGCACCGCGTGCTCCTCGACCGAGGTCGGGTTCAGCAGGTCGATCCAGACCGCGGCGCGCAGCGCCTCGGGCGGCTGCGTGCCGTCCCGCACCGCCAGTTGGCCGTTTTCGACGGTGTAGGTGGTCATCATGGGCGGCTCCCGCGCGCTCGGGCTCAGGGCTTCTAGCCGCGCCCCGCCGCCGGCACAATGCGTGCAGATGCGGAAGGCCAGGCCCACCGGCACGCCCTTCAGATGACCGCGGGGTAACCGGCGCGCCATTTGCAACGCATTCTCCGTCAATCCCGGAGAAACGCCATGCTCAAGCGTGCCTTGCCGCTTATTGCTGCACTTGCCTGCCTGGGCCTGGGGCAGATGGCCGCGGCCCAGGGGCCGGTCCCGCCGGGCTGGCCCAGCCGGCCGATCCGGATCGTCGTGGTCTTCCCGCCCGGCGGCTCGTCGGACATCGTGGCGCGGGTGCTGGCGGAGGCCATGGGGCCGCGCCTTGGCCAGCGCATGGTGGTGGACAACCGCCCCGGCGCCGGCGGCACCCTGGCGGCGCTGCATGTCAGCCAGCAGCCGGCCGATGGCTATACGCTGATGCTGAGCAACAACGCGCCGATCACCACCAGCCCGCCGATCTACCCCAATGCCGGCTACAACCCGGTGACCAGCTTCACCCATGTGGCCTATATCGGCATCACGCCGCTGGTGGTGATGAGCAACCTGGCCGTTCCCGCCACCGACATGGCCAGCCTGCAGGCCTGGATGCGGGCGCAGCCGCAGCCGGTGGCCTTCGGCAGTTCCGGCGCCGGTTCGGTCGGCCATGTGGTCGGCAGCCTGTTCAGCCAGCAGACCGGCATTCCCCTGAACCACGTGCCCTATCGCGGCTCCACCCCGATGCAGGCCGACCTGCTGGGCGGCTCCATCCCCGTGGCCTTCGACCCGCTGCCGGACAACAGCGAGAACATCAAGGCCGGCCGGGTCCGCGCCTATGCGGTTACCGCCACGGCGCGCCAGCCCAGCCTGCCGCAGGTACCGACCACGGCGGAGGTGGGCCTGCCCGACCTGGTGGTGGGCAACTGGCTCGGCCTCAGCGCCCCGGCCGGGCTGCCGGCCGGGATCACCGCGAGGCTCCACGCCGAGGTGGCGGTGGCGATGCAGACCCCGCTGATGCGGGACCGCCTGGCCACGGTGGGCATCGTCGGCGGCGAGATGACGCAGGCCGGCTTCGCCGCCTTCGTCGAGCGCGATGTGCGCGAGGTGGGCGGCGCCATCCGCGCCATGGGCATCACGGCCAACTGAGGCCGCCCGGCCGGCTGGCGCGGGGGGCGCGGCGGGGCTAGGTTTGCCCTGTGACAAAGACCCCGCCGCCCACCGCGCTGCCGTTCTGGCAGGCCAAGACGCTGGAGCAGATGTCCCGCGCCGAGTGGGAATCGCTGTGCGATGGCTGCGGCCGCTGCTGCCTGCACAAGCTGCGCGACGACGACACCGAGGAGCTGGCCTACACCAACGTGGCCTGCCGGCTGCTGCACCTGGAGACCGCCCGCTGCGCCGATTATGAGCATCGGAAGAAGTGGGTGCCGGATTGCGTGCGGCTGACGCCGGCGCAACTGAAGAAGATCGACTGGCTGCCGCCGAGCTGCGCCTACCGGCTGGTGGCGGAGGGCCAGGACCTGCCCTGGTGGCACCCGCTGGTCTCCGGCCGCGCCGAGACGGTGGTGGAGGCCGGCATCTCGGTGCAGGGCAAGGTCATCCCCGAGCGTGAGGCCGGCGCGCTGGAAGAACACATCGTCGACTGGCCCGGGCGCATCCCCAAGGGCGCCCGGCCCAAACGTGCTGCGAAGAAAGGACCACCCGAGCCATGAAGAACGCCCTGTTCGGCGGCGTGAATGCCGCCGTGCTGACCGCGATGAAGCCCGACCTCTCGCCCGACCTGGACCGCATGGCCGCGCATTGCCGCTGGCTGCTGGCCAATGGCTGCAACGGGCTCGGCATCATGGGCACCACCGGGGAGGCGAACAGCTTCGGCCTGCACGAACGCAAGCAGATTTTGGAAGGCCTGGTCGCCCGCGGCATCCCGGCGCATGTGATGATGCCCGGCACCGGCTGCGCCAACCTGAGCGACACGGTGGAGCTGACGCAGCACGCCCGCGCGCATGGCTGCAAGGGCGTGCTCGTGCTGCCGCCGTTCTACTACAAGGCGCCGAGCGATGACGGGCTGTTCGCCTACTTCAGCGAGGTCATCACCCGCGTCGGCGGCGGCATCGCGATCTACCTGTACCACTTCCCGCAGCAATCGGCGGTGCCGTTCAGCCTGGACCTGATCGGCCGGCTGCTGCAGGCGTTTCCGGGCGTGGTCAAGGGCGTCAAGGACAGCAGCGGTTCCTATGAGAACATGAAGGCCATGGTCGACGCCTTCGCGCCGCAGGGCTTCGAGGTCTACAGCGGCTCCGACGAATACCTGCAGCGCATCCTGGCGGATGGGGGCGCCGGCTGCATCACCGCGGCCAGCAACACCAACAGCCATTGGGGCGGCATCGTCTACGCCAAGCGCACCGGGCCCGAGGCCGATGCGGCGCAGGCGATGCTGACGGCGACGCGCAAGGCCGCCACCAGCGTGGCGCTGATCCCCGGCCTGCGCGAGATCATCGCGCGCAGCACCGGCGACATGGGCTGGCGCACCATCCGCCCGCCGCATTTGCCGCTGGACCAGGCCGAGGGTGACAAGGCCTGGGCCGCCTTCCAGGCCGCCGGCGCGCTGCCGCTGCCGGGCATGGCCATGGCGAAGGCGGCCGAGTGATGGCGTCTGATCCGCAGAGCGCCGAAGGGCGCGGCGCGGCGAATCAGCCGCCCAAAACAACCGAACCGCTGCGCTGCCGCGAACCCGCGGTCGCCACCCAGGTGGATGACGGCAAGGTCCGGGTGACCCGCTGGGACTTCAACCCCGGCGCCGAGACCGGCTTCCATCGCCACGGCTTCCACTACGTGGTGGTGCCGGTCACCGACGGCACGCTGCTGATCGAGCTGGCCGATGGCAGCACGACGACGGCGGAACTGAAGCTGGGCGTGCCCTATACCCGCCCGGCGGGGGTGGAGCACAACGTCATCAATGGCGGGACCGCGTTCCTCAGCTTCGTCGAGACCGAGGTGCTGGGGCTGCCCGGTTAGATACAAGAACGACGGATTCACGCTTCCGGATGCTCGGCCCGCGGCAGCCGAGCGCCCCTTGGACCCTGCAGCGATCCGTCCCTACCCCAGCATCCGCTTCATCGCGGTCAGCAGCGTGCGGCCCAGCTGCACCTGCTTCACGTCGTTGGTGTAGTCCCCGGTGTAGAGCCGGGCGATCAGTTCGCGGCGCAACCAGGCATCGGCGATGAAGCGGCCGGAGACGCCGCCATCCCGGGCGCGGATCACCTCGATCGGCACCACCAGCGCCGGCGCGTCCAGCACCAGCTCGGCGCGGTCGCCGGCCGCGGCGGGCCAGTCGCACTCCAGGCGCGCGCCGGTCACGGCCATGTCCGCCACGCGGCACCACATCGCCGTGCCATCGGGCAGCCGCAGCATCGCGGTCTCGTCCACCGCGAAGCGTTCCTCGCGGCGCGGTCGCGGCAGTTCCACGCAGGCCATCACCACGGTGCACAGCAGCACCACGTTCAGCAGGCTCCAGGTGATGTTCAGCACGTAGCCGGCGCCGCCGCGCCCATTGCCCCAGTTGCCCAGGTTCAGCAGCATGCCGCCCGCGGTCAGCGCGGCCATGACGGCAAACGGCGCCAGCACCCGCCACTGGATCACCACCTGGTCCGTGCTGCGCCCCTTGGCCGTCACCTTGAAGGCATGCCCGAAGGGTTTCACCAGCGCATGCGCCACGGAGCGCAGCACCGCCACGCTGCACAGCAGCTGGGAGACATCGGTGAGGATGGGGCTGACGCGGTTGCCGGCCAACATGGCCATGAACACCATGCCCGCGAAGATGCTCGGCGCCAGGTAGTACAGCAGCTCCCCCGGCGAGGCGGCGAACGTGGAAATGCCGAACCACCAGTAGATGATCGGCGCCGAGAGCGCGAACCAGCGGAACAGGAAGCTGACCGACCAGTACATCACCGCATCCCAGCAGGAAATGCGGTTGATCAGCGTGACCTTGCCGACCCCGGCGAAGCCCCAGCGGGTATAGATCTGCTGGATGGTGCCGAGGCACCAGCGGGCGCGCTGGCTGATGTATTCGCTCAGCCCCTCCGGCGCCAAGCCCAGCGACAGGCGTTCGTTCAGGAAGATGGTGCGCCAGCCGAACTCGCCCAGCTTGAAGCTGGTCAGCATGTCCTCCGTCACCGTCTCCACCGCCATGCCGCCGGCCTGCTCCAGCGCGGCCACGCGGAACACGGCCGAGGTGCCGCAACAGAAGGCGGCGCCCCAGGCGTCCTTGCAGGGCAGCAGCACGTTGAAGAAGAAGCGTTGCTCGTCCGGCCAGGTGCGGCTGGCCAGCAGGTTGGCCTGCACCGGGTCCGGGTTGAAGAAGTGCTGCGGGGTCTGCACGATGCCGACATCGGCGGCGTGGAACAGCGGCAACGTGCGCTTGAGGATATTGCGGCCGGGCACGAAGTCGGCGTCGATCAGCAGCATGAATTGCGGCCGGCGGCCGATCTTCAGCGCATGCGCCAGGCCGTTGTTCACATTGCCGGCCTTGGCGTGCTTGCCCTTCACCCGCTTGACGTAGAGCGCGCCGAGCTCGTCGGCCAGCTCCTCCACCCACGGCCTCGCGCCGTCATCCAGCACCCAGACGCGCAGGTCCTTATGCGCGATCCGCGTGGCCCCGATGATGGTCCGCTCCAGGATCTCCGGCCCCTCGTTGTAGGTGCAGATGAACACGTCGGTCGGCGCATCGACCAGGTC
This sequence comes from uncultured Rhodospirillales bacterium, assembly GCA_903843125.1. Taxonomy (GTDB): domain Bacteria; phylum Pseudomonadota; class Alphaproteobacteria; order Acetobacterales; family Acetobacteraceae; genus CAIMOR01. Next base: position 3,178 of record CAIMOR010000141.1, on the reverse strand, counting down.
CAGGTGGCTGAACGCGTCCACCTCCGCCGAGCGGTCCAGCGTACGGGCCATGAACACCAGCACCATGGCGCCGGAGACGGTGGCGAAGCTCTCGACCACCAGGAAGGTCATGGCCCAGGCGTACTGCAGCGTGCTGCCATCCGGCAGCGGCACGCTCCAGCGCCAGACCAGGTAGCGCAGCGCGAAGACCACGCCGGAGGCGCTGGCGACGATCCGCGCCAGTGGCGAGGCGTTGCCGAGCAGCGCGAAGGCGGTGAGCGGGATGCCCAGCGCCAGCAGCAACGGAGCGAGCTCGTGCATTGGCTGGTGCCCTGCCCGGTGCCGCGCTCAGCGCGCCGCCAGCATGCGGCCGAGGAAGCTGGTCTCGCCGGTGGGCAGCAGCAGCCGGGCGCTGCGGCCGACCGGGCAGCTGGCGGTCTCGCCCGGGCCGGGCGGGGACAGCGCCACGCGCACCAGCGCGCCGCCATGCGCCAGGTGGGCCGGCATGGCGGCCAGGTTGCGCTCGGCGCCGACCGAGCCTTCGCCCAGCACGGCCTGCACGCGGCCGCTGCGCTCGCGGCTTTCGCCGGCCAGGCGGAAGCGGGCGATGCCGCCCACCTGCACGTCGGCGGCGCGGTCCTGCGGCACCACGGCCAGCACGAAGGCGGCGCCGCAATCCATCACCTCGGCCACCGTGTCGCCGGCGGCGACGCGCTCGCCCTCCTGCGCCAGCACGCGCCAGACCATGCCGCCGCTCGGGCTGGGCAGTTCCGCCGTGGCCTGCTGCGCGCTGTGCTGCTGCTCGCCGGCCAGCCGCGCATCCGCGGCCGAGAGGTCGGCGCGCAGCGAGACGATGCTGCGCTCCAGGTCGGCCAGGCGCATCGTCACCTCGTCCTGGCGCTGCTGGGCGTAGTTGAAGCCGATATGGCCGCTTTCGACGAAGACGCCGCGGCGCACGCCGTCGCGCTGGGTCTCCAGGGTGGCGATGTGCTGGCGCTGGGCTTCGAGCGTGCGCAGCGAGACGTCGTGGTCGCCCTGCGCGGCGTCCAGGTCGGCGCGGGTGCCGAAGCCGTTGGCGACCAGCTGGCGCTTGCGGTCCAGCACCTGGCGGTCCCGCAGCAGTTTCGCCTGGGCCCCGGCCAGGGTGCGCCGGGCTTCGGCCAACTGGCTGGCGTACCAGGCCAGCGCCACGTCCTGGTGGGTGCCGGCGCGGGCGGTCAGGTCGGCGGCGACGGCGCGGAAGGTCTCGCGCGCGGCCTCGGCGGCGGCCAGCTCGCTGCGGGCGCGGTCGCGCAGCGCGCGCAGGTCGATCAGCCGCTGCTGGTCGACGCGGTCGTCCTCCACCACGGCCAGCAGGGCACCGGCGGCCACCTCCTCGCCGGGGGCGTGGCGCAGGCCGGCGACATGGCCGCCGATGGGGCTGCGCAGGCCGACGGTATAGGCGGAGACCACGGCGGTCTCGGTGGTCAGGGAGAACTGGTCGTCCAGCATGGCGTAGAGGCCGGCGCCCAGCAGGCCGAGCGCGATGGCCAGCTTCAGCGGCCGGCGGCTGCCGGGCTTGCCGGGGTCGCGCTGGATCACGCGGCGCAACTTGCCGGGCAGGCCCGCGGTGGTGCCGGCATCGCTGCCCGGCATGGCCCGGGCCATGGCCCGGGCGCCGATCGGGCCCATGCCGGCCCCTTGCGATCCATTGGTTTCAACCACAGCACACCCCGCGTGAACGCCCAGGGTGATATGCCCGGCAAACACTTAACCCGCGGTGTAGCCAAGGGCCGGCGCGGCCGCGGGGCCGCCATTCGCGATGCCGCCGCGCCGAAACGAAGCCTGTCAAGCCGTTGAACCCAGGCCATCCGCCGGCCCATGTTGGCCCCATGCCCTCGTCCGATGCCGAAGCCATCCCGGAACCCCTGCCCCTGGTACTGGCCGCCGCCGCCGCGGAGGGCCTGCCCGGCGAGACCCAGGTGCGCTGGCGCCGCAGCGCGCGGGCGCGGCGGGTGACGCTGCGGATCGACGCGCGCTCGGCTTCGGTGGTGGTGACGCTGCCGCCGCGGGCGGCGCGGCGGCAGGGCATCGCGCTGCTGTCGGTGCATGCCGCCTGGGTGGCGGAACGCCTGGCCGCGCTGGCGCCGCATTTGCCGCTGGCACCGGGCGCGGAGGTGCCGCTGGGCGGGGCGCCGCATGTGGTGCGCTACGCGCCGGGGCAGCCCGCCCCGGCCGGCGCGCCGGCCTGGCTGGAGCCGGGGGCCATCGTTGTCGCCGGCGCCGAGGCGACGGTGGCGAAGCGGGTGGCCGAGTTCCTGAAGGCCGAGGCGCGGCGCCGCATCGCCGTGCTGTCGCGCGGGCATGCCGCGGCGCTGGGGGTGAAGGTGCGCGGGGTGCGGCTGAAGGACACCCGCAGCCGCTGGGGCAGTTGCGCGCCGGATGGCACGCTGGCGTTCAGCTGGCGCCTGGTGATGGCGCCCGACTGGGTGCTGGACTACGTGGTGGCGCACGAGGTGGCCCACCTGAAGGAGCTGAACCACTCCGACCGGTTCTGGGCGCTGGTCGCCGGGCTGACCCCGCACCGGGACGCCGCGGTGGCCTGGCTGAAGGCGCACGGGCCGGGGCTGCTCCGCATCGGCTGAGCGGCCGGCGCCCCGCCGCGGTTTCAGCCGCGGGTGACCGCCATCAGCAGCATGAACAGCAGCAGGGTCAGGCCCTGCAGCAGCACGCGGTAGCGCATCAGCTTGTTGCTGCGGGCGCCGCCATCGGCCTTGCCGACACCGAGCACGCCCGCGAACATGGTGCCGAAGGTGGCCAGCATGGAAAGCACGACAAGGACGGTCAGGACGATCTTCATGGGGGAAATCTGGTTGGTTCCGCAGGATAGGCAAGCCCGGCGCCTGGCCTGACCCGGCCCGGCAGGGCCACCACCCTGAACCTCGCCGCTGCCGGGCGCAATCCGCGGCGCACCCCCTGCAGGTTGGCCGAGGGTATGGGACCGGCCGATGCCGCTTGACCGAAGCCCGGCAATGCTGTCCCTCACGGCGGCATGAGGCCGTGCCGATCTCCCCTGCTGCCGTGGACGCTGCTGCTGCTGGCCCTGGGGCTCGTCCCCGGCCCCGCCCGCGCCCAGGCCCAGGCCCCGGCGCCACGCCCGGCCGAGGCGGCGCCGGCCACGCTGGACCACCTGGCCCAGGTGCTGCGGGACCCGGTGCGG